>CAMYUO010000001.1 GCA_947302065.1 uncultured Clostridia bacterium
CTCGATGTCGTAGAGCTTTCCGAAAGCAAGCTGCCCGACGACCCGTCAGATAAGCAGAAGCTCGCAGCGCTCGACACCGAGGCAAAAGCAATGCAGCCCTACCTCGACATCAAAGGCTCGTTCACCTTTGCAATGTGCATCGAGGGCAAACAGATGAAAAGCGAGGAGCTTTCACGCAAGCTTGACGACTGCGGCGCAAACGGCTTTTCTACCGTGAATTTCATCATCGGCTCATCGTTCGGCATCGCAGACAGCATCAAAAAGCAGGCTGACCTGCGCCTTTCGATGTCCGAAATGACCTTTCCGCATCAGCTTGCAAGGGTCATGCTCATCGAGCAGATTTACAGGGCGTTCCAGATAAGCGCCAACACCAGATACCACAAATAACGCTCGGGAGGCGGCATAATGACAGACGTACTGCTGCGAAAATGCGTTGAAAAATACAACACCCTGCTGGATGTCTGCGGCGATTTCGACGAGGTAAAAAGACTGCCGAAAAGCCTTTACATCTGCCACGTCACAGGCTCGAAAAAGGGTGAAAAATACGCCGTGAAAAAGCGCCTTGAAGCGTGGCGCTACGAAGACGGCAAGATAGCACAGATACCGCTCGATGCAAAGCCCGTCACCAAAAGCGAGGGCGAAAAGCTGTATAAAGAGGCTTACGCCGAGTTCGGCATCTGCCGCCTGCGGCAAAAGGCGTTCATCACGCTTTATTTCGGCGATACTATCGCAATGGGTCTTGAATACGACATGTTCGTGACAAAAACAAGCTACCGCATCAAGCACGAAAAAGTGCTGTGGCAAAGATAAAGGAAAGTTCCTAAACGGAGCTTTCCTTTTTTTGATTTATTCGTTTTCAAACAGCGGTGTTGAGAAATATCTCTCCGCCGTGTCGGGCAGCACAGTGACCACCGTCTTGCCCTTGCCCAGCTTTTTCGCCAGCTTTTTCGCCGCAGCAACGTTCGTTCCGCTCGAAATGCCGCACATGATGCCCTCAAGCCTTGCAAGGTCTTTCGCCGTAGTGATAGCCTCTTCATCGGAAACGATGTAAATATCGCTGTAGATCTGCCGGTTGAGGTTATCGGGGATAAGACCGTCGCCAATGCCCATCTGCAAATGCGTTCCGACAGTTCCGCCTGCGAGGATAGCCGCATTTTCAGGCTCGACCGCCCAAATCTCGATGTCGGGATATTGTGCCCTGAGCACTTCACCGATACCGCTGAGCGTTCCGCCTGTGCCTATGCCCGAGCAGAAACCGTGTATCGGGCACTCAGTCTGTTCAAGGATCTCAACGCCTGTGTGATACTTGTGAGCAAGCGGATTTGCTGGGTTTGAGAACTGCTGCGGAACAAAAACGTTAGGGTCGTTCTTTGCCATTTCCTCAGCTATCTTCACGCACTCATCTATCGCATCACCGATGTTTCCGGCATCATGAACGAGCTTGACCTCTGCGCCGTAATGCCGCACGAGCTTTCTTCTCTCCTCGCTGACCGAATCAGGCATGATGATGACCGTCTTGTAACCTCTGACCGCACCGATGAGTGCAAGCCCGATGCCCTGATTTCCCGACGTCGGCTCAACAATAACCGTGTCCTTGTTGATAAGCCCGCGCTTTTCAGCGTCTTTTATCATATTGTAGGCTGTCCTCGTCTTTATCGAGCCGCCCACATTCAGACCCTCAAACTTCACGAGGATATCAGCGCTGTCCTCGTCGACCATTCTGCTGAGCTTTACCATCGGCGTGTGTCCGATAAACTCCAGCACGTTGTTATAAACCATAAACTCCTACCTCCGAACTAAGTTATCTCTATTGTAACACATTCCGATGTTTTTTGCAACTATATTTCGCACATACGCAGTCCCTTGACCACCGTTTCACGCAGCTGAACGCCTGTCATCGGCAGCTCCATCTCGCACGCCGTCTGCGCCCATGTGTGCAAACGTGACCCTGTGTCCTTGAAATATCTGTGATAAACGACTTTGCGCACAAAATCGCTCGGTATCCGCATAGCTTTTTCTTCGAGCGTGCGCCGTTTGAGCATCACGCTTGAGAGTTCGAGCCAGAGGTCGATCATCTTTGACCTTCCCCGCCTGTAATCTGCCAGTGCCACCGCCTCGGGTATCGACTTGTTTTCCCTGAGCAGCTTTTCAATGCGCATCCTGCTCTGCGTCAGCTCAAGGATCTCACGCTTGAGCATCTTTTCCCTGTAAACATAGCTGCGGTATCTGCCAAGCTCACGGGTGTCTATCCCCGTGCTGACAGCAGCCTGCCTCTTGCCGTCGATCTTCATTATCTTATTATATGTGTCAAGCATGTCGATTGCTGTGAAAAAATCCTTTGCACTCATTTTTGTCCTCCTTTGTACATCATAACGAACCAAGCTGCACGGGGAGCAGCGCCGCAGGAAACTCCACATCTTTCCTGCTCTGACATCAGTATACCACTGTCAGTCCGATTTGTCAAGAACATTTGTTCGACACAAGTACATTTTGACGGACAAAAAACAAGACCCACGCAAAAGCGCAGGTCTTGATTCTCTGATTTTGTTTAAGTCGTTGGATCGTACTTTGTGCCAAAAACGATAGACTCAGACTCAGAAACCTCTGTCGGCGGGTCAGGATACTGACCGATTATCAAACCGGTATCGCCCTCAGATATTCCGCTGGTAGCGCACCACTGAGCATAGCCGATGTAAGTCTCCTCATCGATGTAGAGTGAGATCATACCAACACCGGTACCGTTCTGCTTCATGACCTTGGCAATGTCACTGAAAACTTTCTGCTCATAGTTATCACTAGCTTTGTTTGTAAGCTCTGTCGGATCACCCGACACAGTGATATCATGAGCGACCTCTCCGTCTGCAACATAACCTGTTGCAGATGTTTTTGCGGTGTTGAAAAGCACCTTCGCATTCGCATTGGCAGTCCTCATCCTGGACTTTTTGACGTAGTTGAGCATTGTCGGTATCAGTATTGCAGCAAGCACACCGATAATGGCAATGACAACTATGAGCTCTATCAAAGTAAAGCCCTTTTTGTTCTTCGTATTCATAATTTCCCTCCGTTTTCTAACGCATAAAGCGTCCCCAATAGAAACGAATAATTCCATAATTCCAACTTCATTATAGCAGATTTTAGGGAAATGTCAAGTGCCTGATATAAAATTGTGCGAAACAAACAAAAAGATTGATGAAAATGTGCAAAAAAAAGCGGTTGCTACTGCAACCGCTTTTAATTGTTTTACTCTGGATTTAAGAAAGACTTCTTAAATTAGAACTTTGTACCAAAGTTAGCAGCTTCTGCATCTGCAACTTCCTTAGCAGGATCAGGGAACTGACCAGTGATCTGATCTGCAACTGTTCCGTTTGTCTGCCACTGAGCGTAGTTGCCTTCAGCGTTGTCAGCTGTGCTGTAGCTTACTATTGCCCAACCGATGCCGTCACCGTTGTCCTTAAGTGCCTCGTAAACAGCCTTCTCAACAACGTCAGCAGAACCAGACTTAGTAGAAACGTCTGTAGGAGATGTCCAAGACAGACCGTCGCAAGCGTCACCGTCAGCAACGATGTCTGCGCACTTGTTGTTTACAGTTGTGAAAACAAGCTTAGCGTTAGAGTTAGCTGTCTTAAGTCTTGCCTTCTTAACATAGTTCATCATTGTAGGAATCAGGATAGCTGCCAGTACGCCGATGATTGCGATAACTACTACGAGCTCAACGAGTGTGAAGCCCTTCTTGTTTGACTTTCTCATAGAAAATCCCTCCATAATAAAATTAAATATTATAAGCATTGCACCCCAATATGCAATGAACTTTCCTTTGGTTACCGCCTTGGGACTTTCCCGTGTCCCTTAGCTTGATTCTTATTATACTCAAAATATTCGATTTGTCAATAGTTTTTCGAAATATTTTTCAAGTTTGTGCAATCTGACAAATACGAGTCATTTTTGAGTGCGTTTTAGCCAAAATGTTTAACTTATTGTACTAATTGAACATTTGACCACAGAAAAACAAAAGAATTTCACATTTTCTGATATGATTCGCTGCTTTTCTATCTGAACCTTGTTCAGTATACAACATAAAAGTCAATTTGTCAATAGGTTTTACCAAATTTGTTGAATTTGGCAGATATAAATTCGCAAAAAAGCAACGTGAAAGTGCACTTTATACAAAATGCGTTTACAAATATGTAACTAAAAATCAAACAGTCTGCCCGCAGACAGACTGTTTTTCACTCTTTCATTGTATAAATTGCCCTTGCCAGAGCGCTCACCTGTGCTTTTTCGTTGAACACCGACGGTGAGAACCGCACAACGCCCTGCTGCAAAGTGCCGAGCGTTCTGTGTGCCAGCGCAGCGCACTGCAGTCCGCCTCTGAGCGCAAAACCCTTTTGCGAAAGCATCTGCGCCGCTTTTTCCGAGTACATATCCCCGATGTTGAACGCCACAACAGGCACACGCCGCACGTCCGGCTCATATATTTTCACACGTTTGTTCTGCGCCAGCAACTGTGCAAACTGCTCACACAGCCGCATCTCATGCGCATATATAGCCTTTGGCGTTTTGCGCCGCACGAATCTCAATCCCTCGCCCAGCCCGATGATCCCGACCGTTCCGAGCGTACCGCTTTCCAGCCGTTCGGGCATCGTGCCGGTCTGCTCCAGCTGCGCCGAGGCAGTTCCTGTGCCGCCCTCGATTATCGTTGACAGCTCAAATCTGCCGTTTGAGATCAGCAAGCCCGTCCCCGTCGGACCGTAAAGCGCCTTATGCCCTGCCGTGCAGAGAATGTCAAGCCCGTCTGCAAGCGTCACATCCAGCACGCCGCACGCCTGCGCACCGTCGCCGATAAAGCAGATGTTATGCTCTTTGCACAAAGCGGCAATCTTTTTATAGGGCAGTATCCTGCCGGTGACGTTCGAAGCAAGGGTGCAGACGACCGCCTTTGTGTCCTTTTCAATAAGCTCACGGAAATTTGCGGCTGTTTCATCGTCATCATCGCTTACCTTTGCGACCGAAAAGCGCACTCCCCGCATTTTCCACAGCGCATAGACGGGTCTTGCGACAGCGTTGTGCTCATAATCCGAAATGATGATATGCCCGCCCGACTGCATGATACCCTTTATCGCCATGTTCAGCGCATAGGTGCAGTTCTGCGTAAATGCGACGTTTTCGACCTGTGCACCGAACATCTCCGCCGCCTGTGAGCGCACCTCAAAAACTTTCTGTGCAGCCTCCCCGGATATTCTGTGACCTCCCCTGCCGGGATTGCCGCCGAAGCGTGAAACAGCCTCGCTGACAGCTCTTGCGACAGATGCAGGCTTGGGAAAGCTGGTCGCCGAATTATCAAAATTTATCATAGCCGCTCTCCTATTCGGTCTGTATCACGTTTTTGTAGGGTATGCCGTACTCGTCAAGCCTTGCCGTGATGACGGCAGGATGGCTTTTGACCCGTATCGAGTATCCGCAGCCCGAGCCTGTATTTTTCGGTGTTTTCTCTATCTCGCAGTAAAAGCCCAGCGAGCCGAGCAGCTTTTTAGCTTTCATCGCATAGGTTATCGACGTCATTGCGATAAGTGTTTTTTTCAAGTTCGTTCCCTCCTTTTCACTGTTCTCACGGGCAGCGAAAAACTGCCCGACACTTCATCATATGCGAAAAGGACGCATTTTGACAAAAAAAGAAGACTGCGCCGTGCAGTCCTCTTTATATATTATATATAGTATTATGCTCAATAGCCGAATCTTTCAAGATATTCCCTGTAAAGATCCTCATAGCTCTTGTACTGTGACTGTGAGCTGTCATCTTCCTCGGTGTTCTTTGCCTCATCAAGAGTTACGTTGAGGTCGACCATTTTGCCGTCTCTGTAAACCGTGAGCTTGACCGTATCACCGACCTTGCACTTGTTCTTTACAGCGTTGAGCTCTGCAAGACTTGTGATCGTCGTGTCATTGATGCCGATGATGATATCGTTCTTCTTGACGCCTGCCTTTTCAGCACCGCTTCCCTTTGTAACGCTCGTTACCATATATCCTCTCGGCAGATCGTAATATTCAGCATATGTTGCCGAAACGTTTCTTCCCGTAACACCGAGGCTCGGTCTCTTGACGTAGCCGTCTTTCATAAGGCTCTGGATTATCGGCATTGCATCATCTATCGGGATCGCAAATCCCAGACCCTCGCCGTAGGTGTTGGATACCTTTGCCGAGGTGATGCCAATGACCTGACCGTATGCGTTGATGAGCGGTCCGCCCGAGTTACCGTTGTTTATAGATGCGTCAGTCTGCAAAAGGGTCATCGTTCTGTCCTCTATCTGCAGAACTCTGTCCTTTGCGGAAATGATGCCCGACGTTACCGAGTTCGCAAGTGAGAAGCCGAGCGGGTTGCCGATAACGATAGACACCTCGCCGACCTTTATTTCGGACGACTTGCCGAACTCACAAGCTGTAAGATCATTTCTGTCTATTTTCAGCACTGCGATATCCGTCTGTGTGTCCTTACCGACAAGGGTCGCTTTGTAGGTCAGATCCTCTTCCTTGGTGTTCTGATCCTTTGCATAGCTCTTAGGCAGAAGCACCGATAACGACTTTCCGCCCTCAACGACGTGAGCGTTGGTGATGATGTATCCGTCAGAGCTCATCACGATGCCCGTGCCCGTTGCCGTTCCGTTTGAAAGTATCGACTGGATACCAACGACCGACGGAGATACTTTAGTTACGATATCGGGTATCGACATTGCATCTTTCGGCGTTGACAGCTGTGCGATAGTCGGCAGATTTGTCCTGTCGACCTCTGACGACGCATCGTCGCCCGAACTGCTGTCCTTTGAAGACTTGCTTGTCGTGTCGCTCTGTGAACTTGTCGATGAGCTCGATGCAACAGGGTTGTTGCCCGTGATGAGCGTATAGCCGACGATAGATGTCGTGCCGATAGCGATAACGCTGAGCACCGCAACGATAGCGGTCAGCGCTTTCTTTCCCTTTGAAGCCTTGGGCTTTTTCGGAGAATAATAAAACTCATTGGTGCTTCCCTGCTGGTTAAAGCCTGTATATCCCTGATTATTATCATAGTATCCGTTATAGCGTGAACGGTCATTATCGCCGCTGCGCCCGTCGAATCTGTTATAATAGTTGTTGTTATTGAATTCGTCCATTGTCTGCACCCTCCAATACCACGTTTTTCGTCTATAATTAAATTATAGCGTTCAATGTGATAGTTTTATGATAGCAAAAACAAGTTTTAATGTATTTTCAAAGATTATTCTAACACATTCGGAGCAACATTTCAAGAGCTTTTCGGCATTTTTTCCTTTTGCCTTTTTACACCAGTGACATCAGTTCATCATATGTCAGCTGCGGGTGCAGCGCAAGATTTATCGCCATTGCGATATAATCCGCCGCATTTTTCACCAGCTTGTCGATGTTTCTCGGCGTGACCATCATCGTTTCGCCGCCTGCGCCGAAGTCGATAACAGTCGGTATTCCGACAGCTATGCACTCAGCACCGAGAGTGCGCCGTGACAGCTCCCTGCGTGCGTTCGCAACGCCGCTGCCCGGCGAGATGCCCGTGTCAGTCAGCTGTATAGTCCTGCCGAGGTTTTCTGCTTCCGCACACGCCAGCGCATCGACAGCGATGACCGTGCCTGCACCGACCCGTTCGCACACCGCCTTGACGATGTCACTCGACTCGATGCCCGTTCTGCCGAGCACGCCCGTCTGTATCACGCTGACCTCGGAGAGTCCCTGCCCGTCTATATCGGCAGCAAGCTCGCCGATGTGCCTCGTGGCAAATACCCTGTCCGCACAGAGCGGTCCGACCGCATCGGGCGTGATGTCCCTGTTGCCAAGACCTGCTACCAGCACGCTGCCGCACCTGCAGAGCGCCTTTATCTCCTGTGCAATGAGTTTTGTGCGCAGCTTTGCCTGCTCGCTGTAACTGTCTGCCATGCCGTCTGTAAGCCTGACGGTGACGTATCTGCCGACAGGCTTGCCAAGCGCCTGCGCCGCCTGCTGTGTAAAGACCCGTATCCGCTGAATTTCCAGCGCAGCCTGTTCGTGCGTGACCGTCTGCGTGCTCACGCCCCCGAGCGAAATGTCCTGTGCCTGCATCACCGCCTCAGCGGCAAGGTCTGTGCGTATCGTCATACAAAAAGCCTCTTTTCGTGATAAAACTGCGTGTTTATGTGCATAATGTTCACAACAGCATAAACGAGCGCAGCAAAATTGTTGAATTTTTTCGCAAAAAAAGCTTGCATTTCATCTGCGAATGTGCTAAAATAGTATGCAAGGCTTGTTTATTAGGGTAGCTGCATCTCCTCTCAGTCTGTAGCTAACTTATCCAAATAAGTGCGAATTATTCATGAGAATCAGGAGGTGTCGGTATGCCAAACATTAAATCCGCTAAGAAAAGAGTAAAGGTCATCGAGACAAAGACTGCAAGAAACAAGGCTATCAAGTCTGACCTCAAGACAGCTCTCAAGAAGGCTGAAGCAGCAGTAAACGACAACGCCGAGAACAAGGCTGAGGTCGTAAAGGCAGCTATCAAGAAGGTAGATATGGCTTGCACAAAGGGCATTATGCACAAGAACAAGGCAGCAAGAAAGAAGTCTCAGCTCGCTAAGAAGCTTGGCTAATCTGCTTATTGACTTTTAATTGACCCACAAATCACAGAGCCGTCCGTTCCGGGCGGCTTTTTTTGTATATAAAAGTCTCTTTTTTACCGATGCCTTTTTGTTGACAACACGGCGTGTATTATAGTATAATCAAGTTGTAAAGTCCGCACCGCACAGTGCGGCAGAACATAACTACGAAAGCTGGTATCTGCAATGAAAGAATTTGATGTCAGAAAAACTATCGAACAGGCTTGTGAATGGATAGTCGATTTCTTTGAGAAAAACGGCAAGGGCTGCAACGCCATCGTCGGCATCTCGGGCGGCAAGGATTCGTCTGTGACCGCAGCGCTGTGCGTCAAGGCGCTCGGCAAGGACAGAGTCATCGGCGTGCTCATGCCAAACGGCGTGCAGAGCGATATCGACTGCGCACAGAAGCTCGTAGACCACCTCGGTATTACAAACTACACCGTCAACATCAAAGACGCATTTGACGGACTTGTCGGCGCTCTGCCCAAAGACCTCGAGTTCACCACGCAGGCAAGGGTAAACCTGCCGCCAAGGCTCAGGATGTCCACCCTGTATGCGATAGGTCAGTGCTGCAACGGTCGTGTCGCAAATACCTGCAACCTGTCGGAAGACTGGGTCGGCTATTCCACACGCTACGGCGATGCCGCAGGCGATTTCAGTCCGCTTGCCAACCTCACCGTCACCGAGGTAAAGGCTATCGGCAAAGAGCTCGGACTGCCTATCGAGCTTGTCGAGAAAGTTCCGTCTGACGGACTATCGGGCAAATCCGACGAGGACAACCTCGGCTTCACCTACGCCGTGCTCGATAAATATATCCGCACAGGTGTCTGCGAGGACGAAAAAACAAAGGCTCTCATCGACCGCAAGCACGAGATGAATCTTTTCAAGCTCCAGCTTATGCCGTCGTTCAAGCCCGAATAAAAACTCAATGAGCGAGTCACCACGACCCGCTCATTTTATTTCAATCTTATTTCGCATCGACATACCTGCTCTCCCAATCGCCCACGCCGAACAGGTCGTCGGTAACCTCGGTTATCAGACCGATAAGCTCAAGCTCGTCTTTGTATTTGAGCGGGATAGCCTCGCACCCGACATATGCGCCGAGGATATTTCCCGTGATAGACCCCGTCGAGTCGCTGTCGCCGTTGTGGTTGACCGACGTGCGCAAAGCCATATCAAAATCGTCCTCATATTTCAGCGCACTGTAAACGGAGATAGCGAGTGCTTCCTCTGCGACCCAGCCCTCACCGAGCTGATGTATCGCATCTATGGTCTTGCAGTCCGACTTTGCAAGCTCGGCTGCCAGATTAATCATGTCCGTGAAATACCCGATGTGCTTTACACCCGAAAACAGCTCGCTGACCGCCGCAACAGCCTCTGCCACAGCATCAGCCAGTTTCTTTTCGCTGCTTTCGCATATCGCCCTTATGATGTGCACCAGCGCCGCCGCAGGTATGTATCCGAGTTCATGTCCGTGCGTGATAGCCGCCGCCTTTGCACCCAGCATATCCGACTGCTCAAAGCTCACGTCGCTGCCTGCAAAGAACAGCCCGATAGGTGCGACCCTCATCACGCCGCCGCAGCCCTTGCTGCTGTTAATCGGCGACTCGATGCTGCCGTCTGCGCCGTGCTCTATCGCTGATATGCAGGTAAGTCCCGGCGCTCTGCGGCTGAACAGTTCCGGCACGTCCAGCAGCCACGAGTTCTTCTTGCTGCTCACAGGATACGTTCCCGCCTGCGTTATATACCAGTCCTGATAAGCCTGCCTTATGCCCTGCGCATAGTCCGCTTCCCTGCCCTCTGCCTGCGCCCGTGCCTTTTCATTGAGCAGACCGACCGCCGTGAACAGCGTCATCTGCGTGTCGTCGGAAAACTGCGCCACACCGCCTCGCAAAGCGTACTGTGTGATGCCGTCTCTGCCGTAACGGCTGAATATCTGCTTTTCGTGAATGAATTCTATCGCATATCCCAGCGCATCGCCTGCAGCGCCGCCGATCATGCAGCCACGGAACTTATCAAGGTCTCTCATCTCACAGCACCTCCCGCCTCAGATTTATTCAAACCTATTTAAAACAATCGTCATAATTCTTGCCATAATTATACTGCATATCCTTCCCTTTTTCAATCCCTATAAATAACGAATTTTCCACGCTCCAATTAGGCAGAATTCACATACAAAAGGCGGCGCTTACTTTTCACAGCAAGCACCGCTCTGATTTTTGTATATCTGATACCTTACTCTGCCTCTGCGCTTTCGCTGTGCGGCTTGAAGCCTCTGAAAAGCTCTATGCCGAGCACAGCGGTAAAGCCTGTTGCTGCGAACACGCTGAAACGCTCAAAGATGCCGAAATACTCTTTCGGGAATGCGCCCATACCGATAGGTCCCATAAACATCATACCGAGTGCCACGCTTGCGCAGACCGCAAGCCTGCGGTATTTGCCTTTTGAACGGAAACCGCTTATGATTATCGTCAGCAGCGAAGCGATAGACATCATCACGACGATAGGAGTAACAACATAAACGTGCATCGTGTCTCTGAAAGTGTCTGCATTGCCGCTGTCGGAAAGCGGGAACATCGCATATCCGATGCCCGATACCCAGCTCGTCGCCGTGAACAAATAAATGCCTACCCTCAAGGGCTTGTTCAGCCTGCCTCTGATAAATACGCACGCAGCCATAAGGCACACCAGCGTACACTTGTTGTACGGCGCCGCAAGCTGATTCCACAGCATCTTTGACGGCGCATTTTCAGCGCTCAGGTCGCTCACCGCCTGCTTCATCCAGTCGTAGCCGGGATAGTCCATCGGCGCAAAGATGACCGCTGCAAGATAGGATAAAAATGCCGCTACACCGAGCAGTCCGATATAGTTTATAAGTGTTTTCTGTTTCATTTTGTCTGCCTCCTCAAAAAAACTTTTTTGTGTGTTGTTTCTCTTTTATCCCCTGCATTTTTCCTTTTTGTTTCAGTTATCAGCTGCGAACTGTTTGCAGAACCAGCCGACATACCTGCCGAGCAGGTCTTCCCCGGGCACCTCTCCGCAGCTCTCGCAGTCAAGCGAGTAATCGAGTATAGAATGCACCGTCATCGCAAAGCCGAACGCCGCCGTGTCGACATCATCGCAGTTGATCTTTCCGTGTGCCTGCAAAGCATAGAACATCGCCTTTGTCGCACCTATCATCTTTTTTGTCTCCTCTGCGATTATCTGCGCAGCCGCAGGGTCAACAGCCCTCTGCGAATAGATGACCTTGTAGAATTTTTTCATCGTCTCGCCGCTGTTCATCTGCACATAGTTCATCACCGACATCATCAGCACCTCATATGCGCTTTTGTCCCTTGCCAGCGCACCGATATCCATGTCCGCACCCGCAAGCTGATCCTTTGCCTGCCTGCGCAGAAAAACATACATTTCCTTTATTATCTCTTCCTTCGAGCTGAAATGATTGTAAAGCGACGGCTTGCGCATGCCCATTTTTTCAGCGATCTGCGACATCGAAACGCTGCCGAGTCCCTTTTCTGCGGCAAGCTCGAGCACCGCAATAATGATCTCCTCCTTTTTGTTCATCTTAATGCCTCCCGTTGTTTTTATGTATAACTACCGTTCGTTAGTTAGTATACTACCGTTCGTTAGTTTTGTCAAGAGCTTTTCCCCAAAAAACCTGATTTTCTCCCCGTTGTTGTGCGAATACACAATTTGCCCTGCCAAATTTGTGCATAACCACAAAAAAAGCCGTTTTAACCGAAGCGGTGAATGAAATCACACCTAAATGGTGCTATAATATACTTAGAACAACACCGCACTTTTGCCGGTGCATAAAACGGAGAAAAAATAATGACAGAAACAGAACGCTTTACGACCGCATTGCAGCAGGATAAACAGCTGCATTCGACATACCTCAGACTGCTCGACAGTCTGATGACAGACGGCAGCATAACGCCTGAAATGGCATCACAGGCTGCCGCAAAGCTCGGCTATGATATCAAGCCGGAAGAGATTGCACAGGGCGCTTCACACGGGGGCGTGACAGCGCCCGACGGCAAGTCCATCGGGTGTCCGTATGAATACTACCTCACCTGGACAGATTACTGGATAAGAAACGAGCAGGGTCTGTGTCCCTGCGGCGGAAAGCACGAACTTGACGGAGACTGCTCCGGCAAGGTGTGCAAAAAATGCAGACTGGCTCTTGATGAGCGTGGCGTTGTGGAATGCTATGACGGCAGCGGCAGCGCAGTTCCTCATTGAAAATATCGCTTGCCGATCACAGCACAGCAAAAAGCTCCGCATGCCATAAGCGGAGTTTTTTGTTTTATCTGCCATAAATTTGTTCATATTCCGTTGACAAATTTGCTACTTTTGTGTATAATATATACAAATAGACAACTATTATTGCAGAACAGACAAGAAAGACGAAACAACAGCTCACCCGAGCTGTAGAAAGGACAGCCATGGATCTTCAGATGCTTGCAGACAGCTTCCACGAAGCCGCTTGTATACTCTCTGTACAGAAAAATCCCGACGGCAGCTGCGGCGAGATACGTATAGCCGCAGTCAACGACGCATACCGTTTCCCGCTCGAGCACCCCGTTGCGCCCGGCACGGGTGAACCGGTGTTCTGTCCGTTCGTGCCCGATTCTCTGTACGATAAATATATCCCGAAAGACCGTGCTTTTGAGGATACCTGTTTCCGCAGCGCAGTCGGCAAGCAGCAGATCCACTCGGTCGTCCACGTCAATAATATAGATATGTGGTTCGATGTCGTCGTGCTGCCGCTTGAATGTGACGAGCAGGACAAATGCTACTGCATCTATTCCACGCACCCCTGCAAGCTTGACGAGATAGATTTCTCGAACGTCGAGCTTTCGGGCATAACCGAGGATGTATTAAAGACCTGTATCCGTCTGCACGATACCAACGATTTTGAGCAGACGATGAAAGAGGTCATCACCGATATCCGCCTGCTGTGCGATGCCGCAGTCTGCACCATTATGCTCGTCGATACGAGCTCGGGCACCTGCGCCGTGCTGGCGACCAACATCAAAGAGGGCTGCAACATCAAGCGTGTCACCCAGTTCGTCAATTTCTATGATATTGCAATGTCGTGGATAGACACCATCGGCGACAGCGGCTGCCTCGTCATCAAAGACGAAAAGGATATGGAATACATCAGCCGTGTGAACAACCCGTGGTATCTCACTCTTGAGGAGGCTGGCGTTGACAGCGTCGTTATGTTCCCGCTGAGATACAACGGCGATCTGCTCGGCTTTATCTGGGCGACCAATTTCAACACCTCAAACGCCCTGCGCATCAAGGAGACTCTTGAGCTTTCGACCTATTTCATTTCTTCCGAGGTCGCAAACTATAAAATGATGAAACGCCTCGAGCATATCAGCTATACCGACCTGCTCACAGGCGTGCTCAACCGCAACGCTATGAACAATAAGGTCAGCGACTTTGTAACAAGCTCCGATGACAACACCGAGCCTTTCGGCATCGTCTTTACCGACCTAAACGGACTCAAGCGTGTCAACGACAGCGACGGTCATTTCGCAGGCGACCTGCTGCTGAAAAAAGCCGCCATACTTCTTCAGGAAGTTTTCAGCGGCGACGAGATATTCCGTGCAGGCGGCGACGAGTTCATGATGATAGTATCGGGCAGCACCGAGCAGGAATTTGAGAAGAAGATACAGACCCTGCGTGACAAAGCCAACGACCCCGAAAACGTCTGCTTTGCCATAGGCAGCTACTATGATGCAAACGGCAGGGATATCCGCCGTGCAATGCATATCGCCGACGAGCAGATGTATAAGGACAAGGAGAATTATTACAAGCTCCACCCCGAGCGAAAACACAGATAACAAACAAGCGGTGCTTACCTTTTGTGGCAGGCACCGCTTTTGTCATCTCCGTGACTTATAATAGTTGCAGTCTCTGTATTGCTTTGGGCTCATTCCGAAATGCCTGCGGAACGTCCTCGCAAAATGGCTGTATGACGAAAAATGCAGTATATCGGATATCTGCGCAAGCGAAAAATCCGACAGCCTCAGCATATTTTCCGCAGCCTCCATGCGCTTTATGATAACGTAATCCGTTATGTTAAGTCCCGCCTCACGCTTGAAAAGCACCGACAGATACGATGCGTTCAGCCCGACCATTTTCGCAAGCTCACCCACCGATATCGCCTCGTGCAGGTGGTTGTTGATATACTCTGAGCACAGCACCACAGGCTTTGAAAATATCTTTGCCTTTTTCGCCGCAGCCACCTGCCGTGTGAAATACTCCGTCGCCTCAAAGCGCATATCAATAAGCTCCTGCTCGGTCTTTGCCCTGTCAAACCGCTGTATGAACAGGTCGCTCGCATTGTACGCCTTTTCCGAATCCATACCGCCCTCAATCGCAAACCTCGTGCACAGCGTAACGTGGCATATGTTCAGATAGAGCCTGTTTCTGAACGGGTCATCGGAAAGATGTCCCGACGTGTTGGACTCGAACATCTTCCTGTCACGCTCCACCGCATGCATATCCCCGAGCCTTATCAGCTCCAGACACCCCAGCTCATCACCGAATCTGTGATGATGAAAGCTGTTCTCACGGTTTATGAATTCAAGATATGCGACCTGCTTGTCCATCGTGCCTTTCATAGCATTCACCTCGCTGATATCATACCATATCTGTGCATTTGAGTCAAGATGAATGACTAAAATCCAAAATAAATACTGTACTTTTTCACCGATATTTGTTAAAATAATAACAGAAAGAGGAGAAAAACTATGAAAAGAACAACCGACCTTACGCACGGCAGCGTGCCTAAAAGTATCATATTATTCGCACTTCCGCTGCTCATCGGCAACATTTTTCAGCAGTTCTACAACGTTGCCGACACAGCCATCATCGGAAACCTGCTCGGTGACGATGCCCTTGCATCTGTCGGCGCATCTGCGCCCGTGTGCAACCTGCTCATCGGCTTTGCAGGCGGTCTCACCAACGGCTTTTCCGTCATCATCGCAAGATATTTCGGCGCAAACGACGAAAAGAACCTCAAAAGGTCTGTCTCGCTGACCTATATGCTCTCTGCGGTAACTGCGCTGGTCATCACCGCCGCAGGGCTCATCGGGCTTCACCCGCTGCTCAGAGCGCTCAACACTCCCGACGAGATCATCGCAGGCTCCGAGAGCTATCTGCGTGTCATCATCGTGTTCTCGTCGCTCACCGTGATGTATAATATGCTCGCCGCAATGCTGCGAGGCATCGGCAACAGCAGAGCGCCGCTTTATTTTCTCGTTATCTCGACGCTCATCAACGCAGCGCTCGACTTTCTGTTCATCAAGGTCTTCGGTCTGGGTATCCCCGGCGCAGCCTATGCAACAGCTATCTCGCAGGGTCTGTCCGTCATTATGTGCATGATATACGTTGTTAAAAAGTGCGACATCGTGCTTTTCCGCAAGTCGCACCTCATACTCGACAAAAAGATGCTCGCCGACCTTTTCAGCACAGGCATCTCAATGGCTCTGATGTTCGCTATCGTCTCCGTCGGCTCTGTTATCCTGCAAAGCGCAGTCAACAAGCTCGGTCCGACTATCATCACCGCACACAGCGCCGCAAGGAAAATGGACGAAATGTTCATGATGCCGATGAGCACCATAGCAATGGCAGTTTCGACCTTTACCAGCCAGAACTACGGCGCAGGCAAGCTTGACCGTGTCCGCAGCGGTATCCGCTATGCGCTGACACTGACAACTATCTGGAGTGCATTTTCTATCCTCGTGTGCATCGTTTTCCGCCGCACCATCGTGCAGCTCATCACAGGCACGAGCGATGCCGAGGTGCTCTCCACCGCCGCACGCTATCTTATCTGGAACTTCCCGTTCTTTTTCGTGCTCGGCGTACTGCTCGTTCTCAGGTGCAGCCTGCAGGGCGTCGGCAAAAAGCTTATCCCCATTATGGGCAGCGTGGTCGAATTCCTGCTGAAAATTCTCGCCGTTGTTTTCGTCACCAAGCAGCTCGGCTACTTCGGCATCTGTATCCTCGAGCCTGTTATCTGGATACTCTGCGCAGTTATCGTCGTTGTGGATTATTTCCTGTTTATCCGCAAGCCGTATGACCTGCGCACCCAACCATACGCTGCGAAAGCATAATTTCTCACCTCTGTTTGACATCTCTGCCTGTGCGTGATAAAATAGGTAAAAACAAAACAGAGGCGATAAAATGATAAGATATATACTGACCGCCGCAGCCTGCCTGCTCTTGCTCTGCAGCTGCAGCAGTTCTTCGTCTGCACCGGACAGCTCGCAGACCACAGCATCTGCACCGACCGCCACAACAACTACATCGCAGACCACCACCACGACCACAACTACAACTACTGCGACAACAACGACTGCCGCAACTACCACAACGAGCGCAACGACCACCGCCGAACAAGCTCCCAAGGAGATAACCCTCACCGATACAAACGGTCAGGGCAGGGATTTCACATTTGAGCTTAACGGGCAAACGTTCACCGCCGAGTTTTCCTACCGCTATGACGGCAAAGAGAACTGGCGTGTCTATGATTCATATAAGATAACGAGCGAAAGCGATATGATATCCGTCTGTCAGGCGCTCATCAGGGTGCATACTATCCGTGGCAAAGACCTCTCCTCGCTGCGCACACCGCAGGATATGGCTGAGGAATGGAAGATACATAATCAGGTGCACGAGATGCTCGGCGAGGGCGATATCAAGGAGCATTGCAAGGATGTCGATTTTGATCCCGACGATCAGGGCAAAGGCTACGCCGACTATTTCAGGCAGTATTTCCTCGATAACTGACAGGTCTTATAAACCGAACCAATATGTAAAGGCTTACTCGGGTAACGGGTAAGCCTTTGTTTGTGCCCTCTTGCAAGAGAACAAACATTTATCTATACAAGCCCCAGTCCGCCATATCAAGACGGATATAATAACCCTGCTCACCATGGCATACAGGGCAGTTCTGAGGAACTTGCGTGCCCTCAAGGATATACCCGCAGTTAAGGCATATCCACTGCGTGCTCTCGCCGCCTGCAAACAGCTCGCCGCTTTTCAGCAGCTGCGCCATGCGCTCAAAACGCTTCCCGTGCGTGTTCTCGATAGCTGCGATGTTCTCAAAGTCCTGTGCTATCTGCGCAAAACCCTCGTCCCTCGCCGCCTGCGCAAATGCAGGGTAGATCTCGCACGACTCCTTGCGCTCGTGCGCCGCAGCAGACTCTAAAAGGCATACCGCATCACAGCTGTCCTCATCAACAGGGAACGCAGCCTGTATCTGCGTGTCGCCTGCACCGTTTTGTTTCAGATGATCGTAAAAAATGCGAGCGTGCTCTTTCTCCTGATCCGCAGTAAAACGGAACAGATCGGCGAGCATGAACTGCTTTTGTGCGATAAGCTGCGCCTGCGCAAAGGTGTAGCGGTTTCGAGCCTGACTCTCACCTGCAAACGCACGCATAAGGTTTTCTCTTGTTTTCGATGTCATAAAATCCATAGTGTTCTCTCCTTCTATTAATAAATACGACGATTATCTGTACTGTTCATTAGTATTATCCAAGATATGCTGCAATGTATATTGTTCAACTGTGGAGACCTCTTGAAAGATCTTTCTTCAAATCTTACTCTGAACTCTTACTATTTTTTCGTTACAGGGGACAATTAGTTTTTCAAGTCCCCTGTGGCGAAAAATCAATAAAAGTTTTAGGGGTGGGGTTTGGGGAGAGACCCTTTTTCAAAAGGGTCCTCCCCAATTGCGCAGCCTACACCGTCAGCGTGCCTGTGGGCGTTTCAACGAGAAGAAGTATCTGCTGTTCCTCGCCCGTCTCGGCATTGATATAAACAAGCACGTTCCTGCCGTTTTTCGCCTTGCATTTGAACTCATAGCACAGTTTTTCCCCGAGGCTGTCCGTCGGGATAACACAAAGCTGCTCGCCCGTTATCTCCAGCTGCGCCGAGACCTTTTCCTGCGCACGCAGCTTTGAAAACAGCTTTTTCGGATAACTGCGCTTTGTGTGATTGACTAAGAATCCTCTCGCATCATAACCCACTATCTCGCCGTTGTCCATTGCCACAGAGACTTTCACAAGGTCTGTGTAAACGCACGTTCCGAGGTCGCTGTATGCGTAGTTTATCGTCATCACACCGTCCGCAATATCATAGTAGGTCATCTTCATCGACAGTATCCCGAGATAGTCAAGATACTTTCGTGCGCTCTTTATCGCCTGCTCCCGTGAAAGCTTTTCCTCTCCGACGTTCCTTCCCTTGAGAAAATACGAGATGTACCCGCCTGCGCTTGTCACCTCGCAGCTCACATTTCCGCCCTCATCGGAAAATCTCCACCCCGGCATCCTGCCGTCAACTTTCTCCGAACGGCTCAGCTCACCTGCCGACATGTTCAGCGCAATGCTGCATCTCTCCAGCGCCTGCTTTTCGCTGACCTCAGATGCACCTGTCGTCATCTTCGGCTTTTTCTCCATGATGTTGTCCGAAAACGGACCGTCATAGATAAGCTTCGGATATCCGTCAAAACTCTCCTCGACATCGGCAAAGCCGTCTGTCATCAGCGGCGCTTTTCCCTGCGATGTGTTCACGCCCGTCTGCCGCAGGTCTATCTCGCCCGACATCACCATGCTCTCGAGTTCCCACATATCCTGCGCCAGCTGCTGTGAGTGCTCATAAAGCTTTGAGATGTTCTCATAGTCTTTCGCAGATACCTTGCTGTCCTCGCCCAGCTTTCTGCTCACCGACAGCGAATAGTCGCCCACCTGCGAAAGAAATTTGTATGTGTTCTCCAGCTCCTGCCTTTCCAGCGGCAGCTGCGCAAGTGCGGCTTTCGCTGTGCTCGCCTGCTGATACAGTTTTACAGCAAGATTTTTGTGCATCTCGGGCGAGTTCGCATAAAGCTGCTTTTCAAGCGTCTCGTTTATGCTGCCGCAGGCATCAGCCAGCTGCTCCACTGCGCCCGAGTAGCTCCCCGCAAGCGCCAGCCTGCTCTTTTCTGCCTCGTCCATAAGTGCAAAATTGCGTGCGATGAGCACCACTATCGCAAAAATGCCGAACCCGAATATGCGTATCAGGCATCGTCTTGAACAATTCATTGCCATTCCTCCGTTCACGACTAATTTGTGCATTATCAGCCCGTTTATTCACCTGAGGTGAAAAGAATTAAAAATAATGTAATTGAATTGCTGCCTTATATGTGCTATACTATTTGTGTATGTGACTTTTTTGAAAGGAATGACCTTAGTGATATATCTTGATAACGCCGCAACCACAAAGCCCTGCAAAGAGGCTGTCACCGCCGTTGTGAACGGGCTTGAAACGTTCGGCAACCCGTCGAGCCTGCACTCTCTCGGTCTTGACGCAGAAACGCTCGTCACGCAGCAGCGTGAGATCATCGCAAACGCCATCGGCGCACAGCCAAAGGAGATCTATTTCACATCCGGCGCAACAGAGAGCAGCAACACCGCCATTTTCGGCGCATATGCAGCACACGGCAAGCGCAAACACCGCATCGTTACCACGACCGTCGAACACCCGAGCGTCGCAAGACCGATCGAAAAGCTCGAAAAACTCGGCTGCGAGGTCATTCGCCTGTCGCCCGACGAAAACGGACAGATAACCCCGAAAGCCGTGCTCGATGCCGTCAACGACGATACGTTCCTTGTCAGCATAATGCTCGTCAACAACGAAACAGGTGCAGTCTTTGACGTTCCGTCAGCCTTTTCGATGATAAAGAAAAAATATCCGCAGACGCTCACCCACTGCGACTGTGTGCAGGGCTTTATGAAACTGCCCATTTCCGCAAAGAAACTCTGTGCAGATATGATATCGCTCAGCGGCCATAAAATATACGCACCCAAAGGCATCGGCGCTTTGTATCTCACAAGTAAAATTCACCTGCCTCCCCTGCTGCTCGGCGGCGGACAGGAAAAAGGCTTGCGCTCGGGCACGGAGAGCGTTCCGCTTATCTGCGGTTTCGGCGCAGCAGTCAAAGCACTCTTGGGCAGGGTCGATGAAAACTTCAAAAACGCAAAAGCCGTGCAGGACTACCTCGTGCAGAAATGCAGTGAAAACGGCGGCATGACCGTCAATTTCATCGGCGGCTCACCGTATATCACGAGCATCGCCGTCGAGGGTCTCAAATCGGAAGTGCTGCTGCATTTTCTTGAAAAGAAAGATATCTTCGTGTCAAGCGGCTCAGCTTGCTCAAAGGGCAAAAAAAGCTCGGTGATAAAAGAGTTCAGAGTTCCCGATGCGCTGTCCGACAGCGTGCTGCGCATCAGCATCTCGGCAGAAACCACAACGCAGGACATCGACGCACTTATGAGCGCAATAAGTGAGGCACAAGGCAGCCTTGCGAGGATAAAAAAATGAGCAGATATGAAAGCGTGATACAGGACAATCTGTATGCACAAAACGACAGCTTTTTGTTCTGGCTGCACGAAAGGGATACTTTCCGTGCCGACAGGTTTGACGAGCTGTGCGAAAGTGTCGAGGCGCTTGCGCAGGATAAGATCACCCTTGAAATGACGAGGGATATAACATACATCTATCAGTGCATACTCAAAGAGCTGATATATCATTTTGATCCCAACGACAGCTCGGTGATAAAGGATCTCCCCGAAAACTACACGGAGTATCTTGAGAAGTTTGACTGTGCGCTGGCAGGATATTTCACATATGGCGCACAATGAAAGGAAAGATATAAATGAAAGAGATAATACTTTGCAAATACGGCGAGATCGCCCTCAAAGGACTCAACAAGAGCACCTTTGAGTCAATGATGATGAAAAGCATCCGCCGCAGACTCAAAAAGTTCGGCGAGATAAAGATAACCAAGGCGCAGTCCACCGTCTACATCGAGCCTGTTGATGAAAACATCGACGTTGACGAGGTCGTTGACAGGCTCTCAAAGATATTCGGCATCATCAAGCTGTGCCGCTGCGGTGTGCTTGAAAAATCAATGGAGTCTATCCTCAATGACAGCATCGAGTATATCCGTGAAGACCTCGAGTGCGCAAAGACCTTCAAGGTCGATGCAAAGCGCAGCGACAAGAAATTCCCGTATAAAAGTCCCGACATCTGCATCGAGCTCGGCGGAAAGATACTCCAGGAGTTCCCGCATCTCACCGTTGATGTCCACAAGCCCGACGTCACCGTTACCGTCGAGGTGCGTGAGCACAACGCTTTCGTTCACGCAGGCAAGCTCGACGGCGCAGGCGGTATCCCCGTCGGCTCCAGCGGCAAAGCCCTGCTTCTGCTCTCGGGCGGTATAGATTCGCCTGTTGCAGGCTATATGATGGCAAAGCGAGGCGCTGTCATCGACGCCATTCACTTTGAAGCTCCGCCGTATACCTCCGACAGAGCAAGAATGAAAGTTGAAAAGCTCGCAAAGATAATCACAAACTACTGCGGCGATATCGCATTTTACTGCGTGCCGTTCACCGAGATACAGGAAACTCTGCGTGACCGATGCCCCGAGGAGTTTTTCACGATACTTATGCGCCGTCTTATGATGGAGATAGCACAGCGCATCGCCGAGAAAAACGGCGCACAGGCGCTCGTCACAGGCGAAAGTCTCGGACAGGTCGCAAGCCAGACGATGTATGCGATGGTCTGCACCGACGCAGCCTGCCGTCTCCCTGTTTTCAGACCCTGCATCGGTCTTGACAAAACAGAGATAATCGAAACAGCACGAAAGATAGATACTTTCGAGACATCTATCCTGCCGTACGAGGACTGCTGCACCGTGTTCACACCACGCCACCCGAAAACACGCCCGTCGCTCGAAGCAGTTGAGAAAGCACAAGCCCTGTGCGATTGGGAGCAGCTTATCCAGCAGGCAGTCGAGCAAACAACAGTCACTATGATAAGGCTGGAATGATACAAACAGTTGGGGAAAACTCTTTTGGAGAAGAGTTTTCCCCAAACCCCTTTCAGAAACCTTTTATTGATTTTTCGCCACAGGGGACTTGAAAAAACTAACGGTCCCCTGTAACGAAAAATAAGTAAGAGATACCCGAGAGAGTTCAGAGAAGCTCCTTTCCCAAAAAGGTCTTCCAATTATTTGTGTAACACCCCACAACCGTTCAGATGCCCATTCTATAATAATTACAAAGTGGTTAAAACTTGACCGCATTTTTTTGCTGTGAAAAGCATCTGAGAATTATTTCTATTAGTATATTTGAATTAACAAATAAACCAAAAACTACGGCATTTTATGTGCAAAACGAAACAAATGGGAGCTGTAATTATATGCAAAACCATAAAAATGACAAATCGGTAACAAAAACTATTGACACCACCGCCGAGAGTGTAGTAAAATATATGTTACAGTCGGGCAAAACTCTGTGTACAGCCGAAAGCTGTACCGGCGGAATGGTAAGTGAAATGATAACATCCGTTCCGGGCGCATCAAAAATGTTTCTCGGCGGCGTCTGCTCATATACCGAGCAGATAAAGCAGAAACTGCTCGGCGTGAAAAAGCAGACTCTTGACGAGTTCACAGTGTATTCAGAGCAGACCGCAAGCGAGATGAGCAAAGGCGCACTTGAGCTGTTCGGCGCAGATGTCGCCGTCGGCATCACAGGCATCGCAGGTCCCGGCTCAGAGAACGGAAAGCCCGCAGGCACCGTATATGTGAGCGTCAGAGATGCTCGCAGCGAGATAGTAAGAGAGATATGTATATATAAGCTTTGCGCAGACCCTGACAGAGCGACCGTCAGACGCATGTCGGCACAGACAGCGCTTGAAATGGTGCTCGAGCTTTGCGCAAAAAGTGCAGGATAGGGAATAAAAATGGCAAACAGCAAGCTTGAAGCTATCAGAGATTATCTGATACCAAATAAAAGCGACAATAAAAGCGAAAAGCTCAGAAAAATCGTCTTTATCTTTTCGGTGATCGTCTTTATCGCATCGCTCGTCCAGCTCGGTCTTTTCCTGCGCAATAAGGGCGTTCAGGAAAGCTACCAGAAAGAGCTTCTCAGCTATGCGCCGCAGCTCGATGACGAGCCTGCAAAAACCACCGAAACAAGCTCGCCGGGCAGTAAGGACACCAGCAAGCCGGAACCGGACACAAAAAAGGCTGAACGTACAATCCAGCCGTGGGCACAGAAGCTGCTCAACAGGAATAAGGACGTCGTAGGCTGGCTGTCTATCCCGTCGCTCACCGACAGCAGCGGCAGCGCATATATCAATACCGTCGTAGTCAAGGGCAAAAACAACGAAGAGTATCTTAACATCGACCTTGATAAAAAATACAGCGAAACAGGTACTATCTTTATAGACCACAGATGTGATATCCAGAAGGACTCCCAGTCGGATAATATAACCATCTACGGTCACCATATGAACTACCTCGGCACAGGCTTTGCGCACCTGCATGAGTATAAGCAGAGCGTCGATGTGCTCAGGAAAAACGCCGTTGTGAATTTCAACACTATCTACGACGGCACAAATCAGAAATATGCCATAATCGGCTGCTTCGTGACAAATGCCTTCGAGGGCGCAGATAACGGCAATATCTTCAGATACTGGGATACCACCAATTTCAAAAAGGACGGCTCGGATTTCAAACAGTGGATAGCCGAGGTCAATAAGCGTTCGTGGTATTCTTCCGATATCAAATGCACCGCGCAGGATGATTATATCACCCTGTCCACCTGCTCGGACGAGGTCTGGGGAATCAGGTGGGTCATCGTCGCAAAGAAACTCACCGCAAACGATGACATCGAGAAAATAAAAAGCTCCTACCGTGCGAAAGCCGATAAGGATATATACTTCCCTGCCAACTGGGTAAACAAGATAGGCAACAAGCCCGTCTACTACGGCTGGGATTATTGATGGCAATGAAAAAGCGGTGCTGTGCCAATGCACCGAGGCAGCACAGCTATACGCTGCCGGAAAGGTAATGAAAATGAAAAAGAAAAACAAGAAACAGTCCAAAGCTGCTGTGAGCAGCAAACGCGGCAAGCTCGCCGCCGCAGCCTGCGTGATGGCGCTGGCACTCGGCGCAGCAGGCTTCTTCGCATTCACAGGCGAGTCTATCCAGACCACCGACAACAGCGAAGCACAGACCACAACGACCACCACATCAGCACCCGTCACCACCACCACGACCGCCGCAGATACACAGACACATACCGCAACAGGTCAGATCGTCTGGCGCAAAGCAGGTATCAGCGAGTATGAGGTCGCAAATGCAAAGCAGACCGTGACAACTACTACAACTACATCGCAGACGACCACAACGACAACAACATCTGCACCAAAGCAGACCACAACCAAAGCAGCAGTGACCACCACAAAGCCTGCTGTTACCACAACGGCAAAGCCGGCAGCGACTACAACAGTTAAAACGACCGCAAAGCCTGCCGCAACAACAAAAGCAGCTGCCGCAAACAAGACAGTTCACCACTCTGCAAGCGAGAATATCAAGTATACCGCAGAAGAGTTCGATATGATGTGCTATGTCGTTCAGGCAGAGGTAGGCAACTGCTACGAGCCTTACAAGATAGCTGTCGCAAATGTTATCATCAACCGTGTTAAATCCTCGAGATTCGCATATGCGACCAACATCAAAGCCGTTCTCACCGCAGGCGGTCAGTTCGATTCGATAAGCAATTACTATTCCAAGAGAAATCCGCCTAACCAGAGCACTATCAACTGCTGTAAGAGAGCGCTCGCAGGCGAGGATAACTCAAACGGCGCAGTTTATTACTACTCACCGAAGATCTGCGGCACGATAGCATGGTTTGAGTCTATGCAGTGCTGCCTGTATCTCGATTCGGGCATCTACTCCGCAAAGTTCTTCAAGCCTTGGTAAGCGCACCGATGCTGCGATACAATATACTGTGTCCGGCATATGTGCAAACTGCCTGTATATTGATTTGAAAGTTGTTTAAAACGCTGAAAAGTCAGGACTTATCTTTGATACGTCTTGACTTTTTTTATTATGGTGTTACAATAAAATGTGTATGTAAAAATTTTGAGTATGGCAGCAAAAAATAAACTTTTATCGAACAAATGAGGTTTTTTATGCAGGTCCTGTCAAAAATCAAGGATATCGCCGCAAAAGCTGATAAAGTCAAGCTGTGCGCAACCGGTGCAGCAGTCGTCTGTGCAGCCGCACTGATGATAACCTTTGCCGTGAACAGCAGCACTGACGATGCCGGCGTCGATACTCATTCCGC
>CAMYUO010000002.1 GCA_947302065.1 uncultured Clostridia bacterium
TCCTATCTCGTCCTCATCGAACGAGGATATGAGCCTGATCTCCTTCTGGACATCAGGTGCGGTCATATCAACGAGAAGCTCTCTTTTCTCCTTGGACATCTCACGCAGGATATTGGCAGCTGTGTCCGTTTCGAGCTGAGAGATTATATCCGCCGCTTTCTTTATGGTTATCTCGTTCATATAGGTGCTGGCATCATCCTCTTCGGTATGCTCGAACACCTCGGCGATCATATCGGCATCAAGTATGCGCCACAGCTTAACCCTTTCTTCCTGGGTGAGCATCGGCAGCGTTTCTGCGATGTCGTTCTCGTGATAATCCTCAAGTCTGTTTTTCATGGCCTTCGGAGATATGCCGCTGCGGATTATCGATATGATATCTCCCTCATAGTCGGGCATCTCGTTGGGCTCGTTATTTTCTTTTTCTATTTCTTTTTCTGTTTCGGTTTCTTGCTCAATGTCTTTGATCTTCTCTTCTTCCAAAGCCATTTTATCCCTCCGTTCAGGTTATTTGCATTTTTGTGGAGTAATGGTCATTGGCAATAAGACAAAAAAATCCCGTCAGCTAAGGCTTGACAGGAAAAAAAGCATATCAACAACAGGCATCACACCAAGCGAACAACAGTCTCGCCCGGAGCAATTCCCCTGCTGTTATGCAGTTTTTGCCGCCATCGCCCGCAACTATCACTGTTGGTCACTCAGATCACCTCACTTGTAAGTTCATTTCATATATATTCCACCAGAAGCAAAAATGCTTGCTTGCAAGGGGATTTTTGCGCCGCCGTCAATCGTCGTAGGCGAGCGGACAGCTCGCTGCGATGTCGCAGACAACGCAAAGGTTTTACGCAGTAAAACCCTACGACTATTATACCACTATTCTATGTATCTGTCAACAATTTTGTTCTGCGGTGTGAAAGGCGGTCAAGGGCGCAGATGCGCAGGTATGAGGGCATCTGCGGCGGATTTGGATTGGTAAAAACCGTGTTAATTTTTTATTTACTATTGAAAAAAATCAAAATATATTGTATAATAAAATGGGTATATGCAATACAAATAGAAATTGCAGAAAAATCATTATCGGGGAGGGCGGGAAAATGGCTCAGGAAAACTCACAACAGCAGAATAATGAGCTTAAAGATCACGAGATAGTTACTTTCTCAAGGCTCGCACTCTCTCTTGCGAACGACTATGAGAGCATCTATTACATAAATGCCAATGATGACAGCTATGTAGAGTACGGTGCTTCCGACGACGGCGAGAACCTTACCGTGCTCTCGCTCGGCGATGATTTCTTTACAGATGTTACCTATAACGTTCCCCGCCTTGTCTATAAAGACGACCGCAAAGCGTTTCTGAAGGCGTTCACCAAGGAGAATATGATCTCAAGCCTCAGGGGCAGGAACTCCTTTATGCTCGATTACCGCCTCATCAAAGAGGGCAGACCCGTTTATTATCAGCTCAAGGCTATCAGAGGCAGCGGCATCGACAGCGACTTTCTGATCGTCGGCGTTAAAAATGTCGATGAACAGGTGCGCCGTGAGATGATAGCTGCTGCGGAGAGCAGGATATACGGCGAGATCTCTATGGCTCTTTCAAGCAGATACGAGGTAATTTACTACATCGACATCGAAACGAATATCTTTACACAGTATTCATCGAGCAACGAGTACGCTAAACTCGGCGTGAGCCAAAAGGGCGAGGATTTCTTCTCGTCGGCTATGGTCGATATTGACAAGTACATCGATCCGGAAGACCGTGAACGAATGAAAAAGGCTATGGATAAGGACAATCTGCTCGATATGCTCAGCCAGACAGGCGCTGTTTCGTTCAACTACAAGCAGCAGCTCAACGGTAGACCGCAGTACGTTACGATGACGGTCGTACGTCCGAAAAACGATGCAAACAGGATCGTTATGGGTGTTATGAATATTGACAGGCATGTGCGGCGTGAACAGGCTGCCCGTGCTGCCAGCCAGACTTACAGCCAGATAATCCAGGCTCTTGCAAAGCTGTATGAGGTGATATACTATGTCGATCTCGAAACGGATCACTATCAGGAATACAGTTCCAGCGACAAATACGCAAAGCTGGATGTTGGCGCATCGGGCGAGGATTTCTTCGGCGATACTCAGCGCAACATGAAGCGTGATATTTACCCCGAGGACTATCCCATTATGGTGAAAGCCCTTGATAAAAAGCAGTTCATGCGTGACCTTGAAGCGACGGGCTCGACATCTATCACATACCGTCTTATGCTCGACGGCAGAGCGCAGTATGTTACGCTTTTTGCTCTGCGCCCCGAGAACGACCCGCACCACGTTATTGTTGCGGTATCCAACATCGACGCTGCAAAGCAGAGGGAGATGCAGTTCAGAGCCGAGCTTGGCGCAGCGATAGACCTTGCCAACAAAGACGCTCTCACAAAGGTCAAGAACAAGCTCGCCTACAACACGGCGACAAGGGAGCTTGACGAAAGGGCTGCCGCTGACCCGAAAACCGAATACGCTGTTGTTGTTATGGACATCAACGGTCTTAAATACATTAACGACACCCAAGGGCACAACTCGGGTGACGAATACATCAAGGAATGCTGTCATATTATCTGCACCGTGTTCCAGCACAGCCCTGTTTTCCGCATAGGCGGAGATGAATTTGCTGTTCTGCTCACGGGTGAGGATTACAAAAACCGTGAGGATCTGCTTGAAAAATTCAGAAAGATAATCACCGAAAACAGCAAGAAAGGTCTTGCTAATCTCGCAAGCGGAATGGCGACATTCGACATCGGTCTTGACAGGAACGTCGAAGCTGTTTTTGAGAGAGCCGACAAGGCAATGTATGATAACAAGCGGCTTTTCAAGGGTCGCTACGAAAGATAAGAGGATAACGCTATGAAGATCAAACTGCACTATACCGATGAGCAGCTCAGCGATACTTTCAAAGATTTCGACCTCGGCGGAGGAACTGAGCTGAGCAACTTTATCAAAAGCCTCACGGGAGTGTCTTATTTTCACAACACAACAAACACTATCTGGCGCATAAGAGGCGTTAAAGACGGCAAGGACAGCCTGCTGGGCTATTTCGTTACCGACCGCAACAAGCACCACAAGTATGCCACGCCGTTTGACGGCTTGCAGATGACACAGCTCGGTGATGAGCTTTATGCTGCAGGCGAAAAGTTCGAGAGCCTCAATGTTGACTCGCTGGACTTTCTGAAGCTGTTCAATGAGATGAAGGAAAAGGACCTGCGCCAGCCGCAGACGCTGCGCAGCGAGATAAAGAAGTTCGACCGTGTTATTTCCGGAAAGATACGTTTCGGTTACGGTTTCAGGACTGTTGACGGCAATCGGCAGTATTACGCCTGGCACGGTCTGCCGAACAAGAACGACGATTTTATCACGACTGCCGAGATAACCGAGGCAGAGTTTCACATGATAGAGTCGGAATACCCGCGCCCGATTGACGCTGACAAAGACGCTGCGTCGATTTTCAGACGCAAGTATGTGCACGGGCACAAGATGCTGCTTGAGGGCTGGAACACGCTGATATGAAAATGACCCGAACGGTAAAACGTTCGGGTCTTGTTATTATCTGAAGGCTTTATCAGTGTAATGAATATCAAGGTCGACGTTGCCGCTGATGCCGTCGAGCCTGCCGTAGCCTCTGACCTGCCATATCGCAAAGTCGCCTTTATAATCGGTCTTATCGACATAGTGTGCGAGCCACACGGGACCTGCGGATCTGGTCTTTTCGTCCCACATACTGTTAAGCATAAACGGACTGCTGTAAAGTATGGGAGTATAGCCGCCCTTGCGTATCTCGTCGGCAAATGCGGCGTAGGTCTCGTTAAGGTCGTGCAGGCTCATATCATAGTCCTGAAAGCCGCTGACCTCTTCCCAATCGAATGCTATGGGCATTGTCAGCTTTGCGCCGCCGAGCTGTTCGAGCACCCACTTTGCGTGCTCACGGGATTTTGCGGGCGAACGGTCGGCGGTATAGATATAGATGCCGACGTCAAGACCTGCATCGGAAGCGTTTTTGAGGTTGGCTTTGAAATACTCATCCATAACGACGGTATCCGAACAATAGCCTATGCGTATCATAACGAACTGACAGCCTGCCTGTTTTACTTTTTTGAAATCTATATTGCCCTGCCACGAGGAAACGTCGATGCCGCAGCGGACATTTTTGCCGTAGTCACGCTTTATAAAATCCGAATATGCGACTATCGGAGTTGAATCCGGATAGCTCGGGAGCTTTTCGACTACGTTTATCACAGGTTCCCACTCTGTCTTGTTGCCCGAGGAGTCGGTGACGCAGGCTTTGAGGGTATACTTGCCTGCCTTGGCGGTATCGACCTTGCCTGTGACGGTGAGCACAGGGTTTTTATCATAATTGTCGCCGTAGCTGACGAGGTCGTTGATATTGAACTTTGAGCCGACGGGGATACTTGCGCCGCTGCCGTTTAAGATTATCACGGGCGGCCGGGTATCGGAGATGGTATAGGTGAGCTTTTTACTGAAAACATTCTGTTTATAAATATACGAGACATTTATCTCGCAGCTGCCGAGCTTTGATGTGGGCAGCTTTGCATCGGGACTGCGCAGCTCGACATTTTTCTCGGTGATAAAGTCTGCAAGAGTGAGGTCACTGTAAACCTCTACGGTGGGCTTGCATTTTAACACGAGGTCGGCAGGCGGCTCCGGTTTGGGTGCTGGGGTGGTCGTTGTGGTGGTGGTGGGTTTTGTGGTCGTTGTTGTTGTAGTTGTAGTATTTGTTGTAGTCGTCACAGACGGCGCTGAGGAGTCTGCTCTGAGCGAAACTTCGGAGTCTGAGCTGCTCTGACTATCAGAGCAGGAACACAGCACTGTGAGCGCCGCAAAAAGTATCAGAATATATTTTATCATCGGTCGGGTTTCCTTTTTGATATGATGTTTTTCATTTGTAAGTATAACACAGGACACGACAAAAGTAAACCGGAAAAATCGTTGACAAAAGTAAGCGCAGGCAATATAATATTATTAAACTAACTATGCGGAACAATATACACACGATGGGAGGTAAAACAGATGAGCAAAAACATCAGCATTCTTTTTCCCGACAGCGACAAGGCGGTGCTTTCGCAGATGTCGGCGGAGACCTGTCACGACCTCGGACTTGACACGGTCTGCAAGGCGCTGACGGGCGACCCGAAAGAACAAAAATACATAATGGGCGTTATCGCAAACATGACAAGTGACCCCGAAACTGCACGTTTCAGGCAGGAGGTCTTTGCAGACATACTCAGCCTGCCCAAACTGCGCAAGGACATAACGGAGCTTTTTGAAAAGCTGGAATTTATGAAGAGCTTCGGCTCGATGGCGAAAAAGACAGAGGAAAAGCTCGGCATATGGTATCTGATGCACAGGCTCGATGAGCTGGACGATTACATCAAGTGCGTTGAGGCGATGAGAGAGTGTCTGAGCGACCCTGCGATAAAGTCGGGCGGGCTTATCGCTTTCCGTGATTACATAAACAACATCTATGAAGATTCCTGCTTTGCGCAGATGCGAAAGGACATAGGCGAGCTGAAAGTCAAGGCATCGGACGTCAAGAGCATAACGCTGGGCATCAACGTCAACGACAGGTTCGAGGCGGTGAGCATGGGACTTGTTTCGGTCAACAGCAAGCCGTTCAAAAAATCGGGAATCGTGGGCAGTTTCGCTGATGCTATCGCATCGAAAAATCAGATACGTGACAGCGAAGAATGGAACGGCGAGATGCGCTATCAGGAGATAGACAGCACATCAAGCGGTAAGCCGATGTCTATTTTCCAAAAGGGCATGGGTTTTCTTGCGATGCAGCAGACGGGCGGTTTTGTTGACAGCAAGGTGAGAAACACTATCGTGAACATGCCCGAGGAGGACTCGATGAGCAGTTCGACGTTCTATCTTGAAAAGGTGATGAACAAGATGCTCGACACGCTTATCAAGCGGCTGAGCGACACGCTTTCAAAATACGTTGATGTTGCGGTGATAAACATTTCAAGGCTGATACCCGAATTTACATATTACATCAGATTTGCGGAGTTCGTTGAAAAGCACAGGGCTGCGGGTTTCCCGTTCTGCGAGGCAAAGCCTGTGGGCAGCGGTGCGCAGTCGATGAAAGCTGAGGGATTTTACAATCTCAAGCTTGCGATGACGCTGGAAAGCCCGTCGCAGATAGTTTTCAATGACCTCGGGTTCGACCCCGAGCACACGGTATACATTCTGACGGGTGCAAACAGAGGCGGAAAGACGACGGTAACACAGGCGGTCGGCTTGCTTTTCGCACTGGCGCAGGGCGGTATCTATGTGCCTGCAAAGGCGTTTGAGTTCAAGCCTGTTGACTGCATCTACACGCACTTCCCTGCTGACGAGGACAAGACGATAGACCTCGGACGACTGGGCGAGGAATGTATGCGTTTCAAGCAGCTTTATGCAGACTGCACGGGCGACAGCCTGCTTTTGCTCAACGAGTCGTTCTCAACGACATCGTTTGAGGAGGGTTATTTCATTGCGAAAGACTCGGTGAGGGCTATCCTCAGAAAGCAGGTGCGGACGATCTACAACACGCACATGCACAAGCTTGCGGCGGACGTTGACGAGATGAACGAGGGCGCTGCGGTCAAGGCGGCTTCACTGGTCGTAAAGAGCGACGGCGGAAAGCGCTCGTTCAAGGTCGAGATAGCATCGCCTGAGGGTATGTCATACGCGCGGGACATCGCCGAGAAATACGGTGTGACTTATGAGATGCTGACGGCGCAGGGATAAAATACAAGCAGAGGCTCACAGGCGGATGTGAGTCTCTTTTTTTGGCGGTTTGTTCACATAATGTTAATGCAAAGTTGATAAATTTGTGCATAAATGGGGTTGACAAGCATATAATAGGGTGATATACTGTATATGTCAGGTTAAGAACATAGCTTTATAACCTACAAATGAAATTTGGGAGACATAAAAATGAAAGAGAACAACAAGACAACTAAAAAGATCGAGATAAGAAAAGTTATGATACTGTTTGCGTGCATGTTCGCTGCGATATGCGCACTCAACCTCGCATTCTCAACAACGGCCGCAAAGAGCAGAGATGGTTACTACACCTGCACAAAAAACAGCGGCGCACTGGTGAGCACATATGACAACATGTCATTCGCTCAGCGTGATGACGTTCAGTTCATCTTCGGTGCGGGCGACGAGGTCCAGATCGCTGACACTGCCCTTTTCGGCACGAGCAAGGCTGTTATCACATCACGCAACGTAAGATATGATATGAAAGACGGAAAATACTACGATACATACTGGGCAAAGACAGGCGACAACAAGCTCTTCCTGCTTTCAAGAGACAGCATCTGCACAAAGTAAGCTATCCACACATCTTTTTCCGAGATGTTTCATACACACCATATTCTCCCCCTATTCGCCGTCCGCTTTTGCGGGCGGTCTTTCTTTTTGGTTATAAACAAACATTGAACATTTGCCGTCAACACTTGACATAGTGCCGAGAATATTATATTATTATAATAAGTTAATAATATGAGTTTTTAACTCAGGCAGGAGGAGTGTTATGAACGTTATAGACGAATCTATCCCGATCTATGCGAGGATAGCTGAGGGCATCAAGGATCACATTCTGATGGGCGACATCAAGGAGGGTGAGCAGATCACCTCGACGACACAGATCTCGAAAGAATACAACATCAGCATACCGACGGTGAACAAGGGCATCAGCATTCTCGTACTCGAGGGCATTCTTTTCAAGAAAAGAGGCATCGGAATGTTCGTTGCTGAGGGTGCTGTGGACAAGCTCATCGAGGAGCGCCGCAAGGTTTTCAGAGAGCAGTATGTGCAGAGCATGCTGGTGGAGGCAAAGCGTTTGCGCTACTCTGTTGACGAACTTCAGAAAATCGTTGTGGAGGTCTACAACGAACAGAACGGCAAATAAAACTTACGCAGTCTGTACAGACTGCGTTTTTTTGTGCACAAAACGGGCAGGCGTGCGGCGGCGTAAAGTGGTGAAAAGCCTGAAAGCACGCTGAAACTATTGACAAATCATAGCAGCTATATTATACTTTAAAATAGTATTTTGCGCCTTTACGGCGGCAGATGTGAGTTTTTGCAAGGGAGTGAAACAGGGAGCTGCGCTCGGCAGCCTCGCTTTTGAATGAAAAAGACATTTTCAAATCAGATAAAAGCCTGCTGCTGTGCGGCAATGCTGTTTTGCCTGCTTTGCGCATTCACAGGCTGCAATGACGAGAGCAGCTGTGCGGACTCTTCACAGGCAGACGAAAGCTCCTCGCAGGCGGCTGCGGTGACGGAAACTGTATCTGCTGCTGAGCAGGGCGACAAGATCCCGCCTGTGGTAAAGGCGGCGGACATGGAGGCCTTTGCAGGCGACAGCGTAAGCTACAAAAAGAACGTTATCGTGACGGACAACGAGGACGAGAACCCGAAGATTTCAATAGACAGCTCAAAGGTCGATTTGCAGACGCCGGGAAAATACCCTGTGGTTTACACGGTGACGGACAAGGCGGGCAACAAGACGGAGCTTAAGATAACGATAACGGTCAAGAAAAAGCCTGCGGTGGAGATCAAGGCGGTCGAAAAATACAACGACAAGCGTGCAAATGAGATACTTTCGGAGATAACCGACAGCTCGATGAACACGATGCAGAAAGCGTTTGCGATATACCTCTGGGCAAAGTCGAGCATAATCTACATCGGCGAATCGGACAAGTCGAATTACAAGAACGCTGCAAAAGAGGGCTTTGAGAACATGGCGGGCGACTGCTACACATACTATGCGGTGTCAAAGGTGCTGCTTGAAAAGATAGGCGTAAAGACTTACGACATGGTCAAGCTGCGTGAATCATCAGACCAGCCGAGACATTACTGGCTGCTCATCGACATAGGCACGGGCTGGTATCACTTTGACAGCACGCCTTACAAAGACGGTTATGATTATTTCTTTATGGTCACGCAGGCTGAGCTTGACGCGTGGGACAACAAGTACAGACCAGGGTGTCACAACTACGCAAAAGACGGTGTGCCCGAGCTTTCGACAAAGTCGGTGCAGTCACAGCTGACATACCCCGAGAGACTTCCGATGGACGACGATGACGACAGCAGCAATACTGACAGCAGCAGCAAATCGGACAGCAGCAGTAAGGCCGAGACCACCAAGGCGACAACGAGCAAAACGACCACAAGCAAGACTGTCACCAGCAGGACGAGCACAAGCAAGACGAGCACAAGCAAAACAGACAGCAGTAAAACTGACAGCAGCAAGGCAGACAAGGGAGAGCACAGCGATGCAGCATAAGAACGTACTTGAATATCTCGAGGCGACGGCAGGGCGTGTGCCCGACAAGGTCGCTTTTGCAGGCGATGACTGTGAGCTGACGTTTGCGCAGCTGCACGAGCAGAGCCGTGCGGTCGGAAGCAGTTTGCTGAAAGAAGGCATAAGCGGTGAGCCTGTGGTGGTGTTCATGTCAAAAAGCCCTGTCGAGACAGCGGCGTTTTTCGGGTGCATATATGCAGGGTGCAGTTATGTGCCGATAGACCCCGAGATGCCTCGTTTCCGCACGGAGCTGATATTTAAAAAGCTCTCGCCGAGGGCGGTCATATGCAGAAAGGACGAGCTAAGCGAGCTTGAAAGCTATGACTATGACGGAAAGATATTATGCTATGAGGATATGACAGGCGGCGGTATCGACGACGAAGCGCTTGGCGACATCAGGCGCAGGCAGATAGACACCGACCCGATATACATAATGTACACGTCGGGCTCGACGGGCGTGCCAAAGGGCGTTATCGCCTGTCACCGCTCGGTGATAGATTACATCGAAAAACTGTCGAAGGTGCTGGGCATCACGCAGGACACGGTGTTTGCAAATCAGACACCGCTGTATTTCGATGCGAGCATGAAAGAGGTCTATCCGACGATAATGTTCGGTGCGACGACGTATCTTGTGCCAAAGCAGCTGTTCATGTTCCCTTTGAAACTGATAGAATATCTAAACGAGCACAAGGTCAACACGATATGCTGGGTTGTATCGGCACTGGTGATAGTATCATCGCTGGGCGCACTGAAAAGCGCAAAGCCGGAATATCTGAAAACGGTCGCTTTCGGCGGCGAGGTGTTCCCTGTCAAGCAATTCGGCAGGTGGAAAGAGGCTTTGCCCGAGGCGGAGTTTTTCAATCTTTACGGTCCGACGGAGATAACGGGAGTATGCTGTTATTACCGTGTGGACAGAGAGTTTGAAAAAGGCGACACGATACCTGTGGGAAAGGCTTTTGACAACACGGAGGTCTTTCTGCTGACTGATGACAATAAGCGTGCACAGCAGGGCGAGGTCGGCGAGATATGCGTGAGAGGAACGTCGGTGACGCTCGGTTACTACAATGATTTTGAGAGGACGAGCGAGGCGTTCGTGCAGAATCCGCTAAACGACAAATACCCCGAGATCATATACAGAACGGGCGACCTCGGAAAGCTCAACGAGCATGGAGATATAGTTTTCGTTTCACGCAGGGACCACCAGATAAAACACATGGGTCACCGAATCGAGCTTGGCGAGATAGAGGTCAATGTCGGTATGCTCAGCGGTGTGGCGATGTGCGCTTGTCTTTACAACAAGCAAAAAGACAAGATAGAGCTGTTTTACACGGGCGACACCGAGCAGGCTCAGCTGCTTGCGGTGCTGAAAGAAAAACTCCCGAGATACATGCTGCCGAACAGGATACAGCGGCTCGAAAAGATGCCGCTGACGGTCAACGGCAAGATAGACAGGGTGTATCTTCAGGGTGAGATAGACAAAGTAAAATGAAAAGAGGAAATCAAAATGGAAGAGATTCTGGAAATACTCAGCGAACTGCATCCCGATGTGGATTTTGAAAACGAGGAAGGTCTTGTGGACAGAAGGATAATCGACTCGCTGGACATCGTAACGCTGGTGTCGGAGATAGATGACAGACTTGATGTCACTATCCCTGCGGAAGAGATAATCCCCGAGAATTTCAACTCGGCAAAGGCTCTGAGCGAGCTTGTGCGCAGACTTGACGAAGAATAAGCGCTGACAGGCTATGGTTTTTAACTCGCTGCCTTTTGTCTGCTTTATGACAGGCACGCTGCTTTTATTCTATCTGATACCCAAAAAGGTGCAGTGGTGCTTTCTGCTCGTATGCAACTATGTTTTCTACACGATAGCAGACCCACGCTATCTTATATTTATTGCGGCGACGACCGTGACGGTCTGGTTTGCGGCGATAAAGGCAGAGAAGATAAACAACGAACAGAAAGAATATCTCAAGGCGCAAAAGGGTGAGATATCCAAGGCGGACAAACAGGCTTACAAGGACAAGATGAAACGCAGGCGGTGGAAGTGGCTGCTGATATGCCTGCTGCTCAATCTGGGCATACTTTCGGTGACGAAGTATACCAACTTTATGATAGACAACATCAATGATATTTTCAGCGGTGCGGTCTCGCTCAAACCCGTTGACATCATTGTGCCGATGGGAATATCGTTCTACACGTTCCAGTCGCTCGGATATCTTATAGATGTTTACAGGGCAAAGCACGAGGCACAGCACAACATTTTCAAGTTTGCGCTGTTCGTTTCGTTCTTCCCGCAGCTTGCGCAGGGACCGATATGCAGATACTCCGACCTTGCGCCGTCGCTTTTAGCGCAGCACAGGTTTGACCGAAAGAACTTTTCCTACGGTGTGATGAGGATACTGTGGGGATATTTCAAGAAAGTGGTCATCGCTGACCGCATCGTGACGGGACTGTCGACTATCGTGGGCAGCACGGAATACACGGGTGCTTATGTGCTGTGTGCTATGTTCTTCTACGCTTTGCAGCTTTACTGCGACTTTACGGGCGGAATCGACATCACTATCGGCATTGCCGAGGCGATGGGCATCAAGGTCACAGAGAACTTCAATCTGCCGTATTTTTCAAAGAACATAAAGGAATACTGGAACCGCTGGCACATCACTATGGGCTCGTGGTTCACGGACTACATATTCTACCCTATCTCTGTTTGCTCGCCGATGCTCAAGCTCTCGAAATGGTCGAGAAAGCATCTGCCTGCGGGCATAGGAAAAAGGGTGACGGTCTACATTGCCTGCTTTGTGGTCTGGCTGGCAACGGGCATCTGGCACGGTGCGGCGTGGCACTTTGTGGCGTGGGGACTGACAAACTACGTTGTTATTATGATCTCGCAGGAGTTAGAGCCTGCTTACGCTAAGTTCCACAAGAGATTCAAGGTCAAGGACAAGGCGTTTTACACGGTATTTCAGATAATCAGGACTATACTTCTGATGTCGGCGATAAGAATGTTTGACTGCTACCGTGATGTCGGCACGACGTTCAGGATGATGTGGAGCATGATAACATCGTTCAGGTTCTCGACGTTCTATGACGGGTCGCTGATGAAGATAGGTCTGACTGCGTCTGATTACATGATACTTGCGGTGGGAACAGCCGTGGTGCTGACGGTGAGCATTATCAAAGCCCGCAAGGGCAGCGTCAGGGACGGCATTTACGCAAGGTCCTCCATAGGCTTTTACAACATATGCGCTGTGCTGCTCGTTTCGACGCTGGTGTTCGGCGCTTACGGCGTGGGCTACGATCAATCGCAGTTCATTTACACGCAGTTTTAGGAGGACGGTATGAAAGTGAAAAAGAGAAAAGCGCTGAGGATAATCTCGGCGGTATGCTTCATAGCGTTCTGGGTGCTGCTTGTTTATTTTGTGCAGAGATTGCTGATGCCGAAATATCAAAGCGGCGTTGTGGAAGGCTCGATGATAGAGGAATACTACAAAGACGACACAAAGCACGATGTTATAATGGTCGGTGACTGCGAGGTATATGAGAACATCTCGACGGTCGAGCTGTGGCGCAGATACGGCATAACATCGTACATTCGAGGCAGCGCTCAGCAGCTGGCGTGGCAGTCATACTATCTGCTGGAGGACACACTGAGATTCGAGACGCCAAAGGTGGTAGTTTTCAATGTGCTGTCGCTCAAATACAACGAGCCGCAGAGCGAGGCTTACAACAGAATGACGCTCGACGGTATGCAATGGTCGAGTGCAAAGGTCGATGCGATAAATGCGTCGATGACGAAAGACGAGAAGTTCGAGGACTATGTTTTTCCGCTGTTCAGATACCATTCGAGGTGGTCGGAGCTGGAGGACGATGACTTTGCCCATTTGTTCTCAAAAGACCTTGTTACGCACAACGGGTATTACATGAGGGCAGATGTGCGGGCAGAGGGAGAATTCCCCGATCCGACGCCTCTTGCTGATTACACGCTGGGCAGCAATGCGATGGATTATCTCGACCGCATAAGAAAGCTGTGCGAGGAAAATGGCATAAAGCTGGTGCTGATGAAAGCGCCGACGCTGTATCCGCACTGGTATGAGCAATGGGACGAGCAGATAAAGAAATACTCGAGCGACAACGGGCTTTCGTATCTGAACTTTATTAGCTGCCGTGACGAGATAGGTCTTGACATGAGCAAGGATACATATGATGCGGGTCTGCACCTGAACATTTACGGTGCGGAAAAGCTGGCGGACTATTTCGGCAGGTGGCTTGCCGATGAATGCAAACTGAGCGACCATCGCTCGGACGATGAGCTTGCGGCGCATTACGGCAAGCTGGAAGAGGCTTATGACAATGAAAAGAATTCGCAGCTGCGTGAGATAGAGGAAAACGGCGAACTTATCTCTCACAAGCCTGCGGCAAAAAAGGAGACGAATGTTTTGAAGAACTTTATTATCATTGCGGCGCTGGCTGTGCTGTGTCTGGTGCAGGTCGGCTGCGGTTCGGAATCGAAAAAGGAAACGGAAAGCGCAGGCGGTGCAAGCAGCTCGGCAAGCTCGGAGAGCGGACAGGAAAAGGCAGCACAGGGTGACGGTTTTGCGCTGGACTTTAACGGCACGCAGGTGGTGCTTGGTGCGGAAATGAAGCCTATCGCTGACAAGCTGGGCGAGCCGACGAAATACTTTGAGTCGCAGTCGTGCGCATATCAGGGACTTGACAAGGTATACACATACGGCGGTGTGACGATAAGGACATATCCCGACAAAGAAGTTGACTATGTGCTGAGCATAGAGCTGAAAGACGATTCGGTATCGACGGCTGAGGGCATAAGCATCGGTGATGCAAAGGACAAGGTCAAGAAGGCATACGGTGATGCGGCATCGTCGACGGACACGTCGGATGTATTTGAAAAGGGCGACAGCAAGCTGTCGTTCATTTACGGCAATGACGGAAACGTTTCGTCTATCGTATACGAACTGAAAAAGTAACAGAAAAACCACAGTCAGAAATGGCTGTGGTTTTTAGATGTGAGAGGTTAGAGGTAAGAGGTTAGATGTTTGGGCAGTTGACCTGTTTCTGACCTCTTACCTCTAAAAAGCGAAGCGTTCTTGTTTCTAAAGGCGGAAAGCCCCCTTTCAGAAGTCAGAGGTTAGAGGTAAGAGGTTAGATGATATATCAAGCAAAAACCACAGTCAGAACGGCTGTGGTTTTTCTGAATTTATTTTATTTGCTCATCAGTTTCTCGACCCAGGCGGTGAAGCTGTCGGGACGGGCGGTGAAGCAGATTATGCTGTCCTTGTCGATATGTCCCATTACCTTGGCGTAGAGATCCTCGCCGATATCGACCATGACGTTCTGCGAGGTGTGCAGATGTATCTGTGTGGAGATGAGCGCATAGCGCCTGTCCTTTGAAAGCTTGAGCACCTTTGCGGCATACTCGGTATCACCGACAGTCTTGCCCTCGAGCTTATAGAGCGTGACAAGCTCGGGTATTGCGGCATCTTCCCAGCGAATAACGTGGTCAGCAGAATCGAGGCGGTATTTTTCGCCCATGCCCTCAACGCTGTATATGCGCAGCGGCTCTTTTGCGCCCTTTGGCAGAAAGCTCTGCTCGCCTGACACCACAAGCTCCTCACTGACGAGCTTTGCGGTATGCTCGGTAACAAAGACCTGACCGCCGACTGTGAGCGCCTCTACCCTGCCCGTGAGGTTGACCGTTTCGCCGATACAGCCGTAGCTCATACGCTGAGGTGAGCCGATATTGCCGACAACGGCGATACCCGAATTTATGCCGATGCCCATTTCAAGCTCGGGCATTCCCTCACTGCGATTGACCTCGTTAACGGCTGGCATTGCATTCTGCATTTCAATTGCGCAGGCAACTGCGTGAGCTGCGTGGTCGGGGTCGTTCTCGGGTGCGCCGAAGAGCACGAGCATTCCGTCGCCGAGAAAGCCTACGACTGTGCCGTGATTTTGCTCGATGACAGAGACCATTTTTTCAAAATACTTATTGAGCACGGTGATGAGCTGGGTCGGCGTGAGCTTGGTGGACATTGCGGTAAATCCGCGCAGGTCGCTCATAAGGGTGGTGACAAGGCGGGAATCTCCGCCGAGCATCTCGCCCTGTGCGGAATGCAGGACATAGTCTGCGATCTCGGGAGAGGTATATCTCTCGAGGGCGGAATTGACCTTGACAAACTCGGTGAGGTCATTGATGACGATGACGAACTGCTCTTTATTCTCCTGCGTATACATCATGCAGACACGCAGTTTGAAGATCTTATGCTGAGGATTTTCGTAATCGACGAACGCCTGACGCAGAGTTTCCTTTAATCTGATGGCATCGATAAACATCTGGATAAGCTCGTCATTTGTTTCAACGAACGGGATAGCCTCCCATATCTTCTGCTCTTTTTTATCGGCGGCGCTGATGCCGAGCAGTTTTTCGGCGGCGGGGTTGGTGAAAAGCAGCACGCCGGATTTGTTCGTGACGCAGATCGCATCGGCGGTATTATTGAATATATAGCTCTGATACTTGCGGTCTACATCGCTTTGCATTTTCATACTCCCCTTTCGCACAGGATAGCTTCTTACAGACATTATACCAAATCATTTCGCTATTATCAAGTGTTTTTGATTTATTCTGCATATTTAACAAAACAGGCGGCCGTGGTGGGTCGCCTTGGTTTTGATATTACTTTGTATAGAGCGCTTTGATACAGCAGTTTCTTGGCTCGAAATCGGTTTTGAGCACTGCCTTTATATCGCTGTCGGTCACATCTTTCCATTTGCCGCCGATAAGCACGAAAGACTGTCCTTTTTCAACGATGGTCTTGTAGCTGCCCTCCTCAATACTGAGATCGTCGCCCTCGACAGATGCACCCTTTGGATAGGTGATGACAACTGCATAATCCTCAACATCGACAGGCTTTGTCAGTTCGACGGTGTGATAGCCTTTATAATCAAGCTTTGCATCCTGCGAATAAAGCACGGTCTTGAAGTCGGCAGACATTATCTCTATTTTTATATTCTGCTCGTCAAACACATTGAAAGTGCCGACGGCGGCAAGTTTGCCTTTTTTACGGAACACGTTAGCGACCTTTGTGGAGTCGCCTGTGCTGACATATCTGTCCATTTCGTTGCCTGCGTCATAGCTGAGAACTTCGGAATACTTGTCAGTGGCTGTGTGGCTCAGCGTATAGCCGAATGGAGAATCATACGAGATATAGCAGAGCATATCTCCCATATTGGAGTTGTAGACTATCCATGCGCCGTCCTGCGATGCGGGGTTAATGAAATACTCCTTAGGGAAATGGTCATCATATCCGATGATAGCAACGTCGTGGTCATATTCGTCGGGCAGCGAATAGTTGACGGTGAAATAACTGCCGAAAGAGCCCTTGCCCTGCGCATTGTCGTACGTTTCCGCAGCAACAGCGCCTCTTGTTCTGAGAACATTCTTTATCGTCTCACGGTCGGTCGGGTCAATGATGACGGAGCTGTCCAGGACGATGCCGTCCTTGAAGCCTCTTGACAGAGTCGAAGAGATCATAGTCTGCCAGCCGCCAAGCTCGCCTTTGTTGATGCCGCTTTTTATGAAAAAGCCCTCCTGCTTGTCGTCACGGTAAATGGCATCGAGCATATCGGGTATTTCCATGTTAAGCTCCTTGCCCGTCTGCTTTTCGTACGCGGTCTGTATGCTTGCCCTGCCTGCGTAAAGCCAGCAGGTACCTGACTGCTGAGTTTTCAGCTTGAAATTCGGGCATTCATCGAGCAGGTTGAAATATCCGTCGGTGCCGTGAACGTAATCGTATTTCGGTACTGCTTCGGACGATGAGTCACTCTTTGATGAGTCGGCAGATGATGAGCTGTCGGCTGTGGACGAGCTTTCGGCAGCGGAAGATGACGATGCTGATGATGAGTCGCTCTGCGAGCTGCTGCTTGCGCAGGAAGTCGCCAGCGAACAAGCGAGGCAAACTGCTGCAAGTGCAGATAAGATTCTTTTTTTCATATATATTCCCCCGTATTAGCAATACCTGTAAATACATTTAACAATACAATTATATGATAACATAAAAACGGCGTAATTTCAAGACTTTTTTGTTGACAATTTGTCGTAGTTATGTTAGAATCTACTTACAACTTACCCGGGTGTATGCGGCAGGTCGCCCGGCAGGTTGGATACAGAGAAATATAAAAACAGAGGAGAAAACAGAAAATGGGGAAGATCATTGAGATCAAAAATGTCACCAAGGAATTCAAGGTGCTCAACCGCCGTGAAGGTCTCAAGGGCAGTCTGAAAGACCTGTTCTCGAGAGACTACAAGATAGTGCGTGCGGTAGACAACGTAACGATGAGCATTGAACAAGGCGAGATCGTCGGTTATCTCGGTCCTAACGGTGCAGGAAAATCAACAACTATAAAAATGATGACGGGTGTGCTCGAGCCGACCTCGGGAGAGATACTCGTTGACGGGAATATCCCTTACAAGAACAGAGCAAAGAATGCGGAAAACATCGGCGTTGTTTTCGGACAGCGCTCGCAGCTGTGGTGGGCTTTGCCGCTGATAGAATCTTTCAAGCTGCTGAGGGATATTTACCAGATACCGCAGGAAAACTATGAACAGATGCTGGAGCTTTACAAGTCGCTGGTGGACATCGAGCCTATACTGCACAAGCCTGTAAGGCAGATGTCGCTCGGACAGAGGACGCTGAGTGATATACTCGCAGCATTTCTGCACGACCCAAAGATAGTTTTCCTTGACGAGCCTACTATCGGACTTGACGTTTCGATGAAGGCGAAGATAAGGACGCTGATACACGAGCTCAACAGGCGCAGGAACACAACGGTCATACTCACGACTCACGACATGGGCGACGTTGATGCGCTTTGCCGCAGGATCGTTATCATCGACAAGGGCAAGATGCTCTACAACAATGACATTGAACATTTAAAGGGCTTTTTCGGCTCGTACAGGACGCTGAAGATACGCCTTGACGGCGACCTTGAACAATGGGCACAACAGCTTGCGCAGGAGCTGCCGGATTTCTCTGTTTCGGCAGACGACGAGTGGATCTCGGTGCTCGTTGACGAAGAAAAAGCAAAAGTTATAGACGTTCTCGCAGGGCTGCAGAAAAAGTATCGAATCAGGGATATGCAGCTCGAGGAGATCTCGACCGAGGAGGTCATAAAGAAAATATACGAGGAGGGAGTGCAATGAAGCTCAAAAAGTATCTCTCCTTTACAAGAGCGGGCATAATCGAGGAGATGCAGTTCCGTGCATCGTTCATCATCATGGTGGTCGGAAACCTGCTTTATCTTATCATCGTATATTTCCTGTGGAAGGCAATATACGCATCATCGGGCAGTGAGGTTGTCAACGGCATGACTTTCGAGGACACGCTCATTTACCTCGTGCTCGCAACGGCGCTGTTCAACTTCCTTGATCTGTACGTAGTATGGCAGATAGGGCGTGACATACAGTCGGGCAAGATAGTTCTTGACCTATGCAAGCCGATAGAATACCGAAAATATATTTTCTGGTCATACTCGGGATCGTTCGTTACCCACTTTTTCCTGACGTTCCTGCCGACGTTCATAGTGGTAAGCGCTGTTACTCACGGTGCGATACCGCTGGGGATAAATCTTTTGTTTTTCATGTTTTCGGTAGTTATGGCTATCTCGATAAACTACAGCATTGATTTCTTTGTGGGGACGATATGCCTTTACACACAGTCGATATGGGGAATAAACATAATGAAGCAGGTCATCGTGCTTTTGCTTTCGGGCGCAACGATACCGCTGGCGTTTTTCCCCGAGCCTCTCAAAAGCATTATGTACTATCTGCCGTTCCAGTCGATATACAATGCGCCGCTGTCGATACTGCTCGACGGTGACCCGTCGGTTGAAACGCTGCTGACGACGCTGGGCACTCAGCTGTTCTGGACTGTGGCTATGCTGGTGATAAGCAAGCTGTTCTGGAAAGCATCTGTCAAGCAGATAACGGTGAACGGAGGCTGATGGATATGAAAAAGAGAGGACTTCGTTTTTACACCAAAATTTATTTCAAGATAATCGCACAGGACATCAAGAGCAAGATGAGCTACCGTGCGGACTTTATCATTTCGACTATCGGAATGATATTCACAAACATCTCAGGGTTCGTGAGTTTCTGGATACTTTTCCGCAACTTCCCTTCCATAAACGGCTGGAGCTATCACGAGATGCTGTTCCTTTACGGTTTCTCGCTGGTATCCATAACGCCTGTGCAGTGCTTGTTCGACAACAACTGGAGCCTGCGCCAGCAGGTTTACACGGGCGATTTTATCAAATACTGTTTCAGACCGATAAACCTGTTTTTCTATTATCAGTCGGAGGTATTTGACATCAAGGGACTCGGTCAGCTGGCATTCGGAATAGGAACGATGGCTTACTCGTGGAGCAAGCTGGACATCGGATTCTCGGCATTCATGCTGCTGAAGCTGATAGTATTTCTTATAACGGCATCGCTGATAATGATAGCTTTGCAGAATGCTGCTGCGGCGACTTGTTTCTGGATACAGAACTCGTTCTATGTGCTTGATCTTGCGTTCAAGTTCAAGGACTATGCAAAGTATCCGATAACTATTTTCAGCCCTGTATTCAGATTTATTTTCACTTTTGTGATACCTATCGCATTTATCGCTTACTATCCGAGCTACGTGGTGCTGCGGCCTGATGAAGTTCCGCTGCTTTCGTGGCTGTCGCCGCTGGTCGGCGTGGTGTTCTTTATCATCAGCTACAAGATATGGATGAGAGGAGCACTCAAATACAACGGCACAGGCTCTTAAAACACAATGCCACCTGTTTGAAAAAAGCAGGTGGTTTTTTGTATGCGCTTGACTTTGGGCGGGATACATTATATACTCTAATATTAGAGGTGAGAGATATGTTTGAAAGGGTGCTTTCGGAACTGAAAAATGCAGGGCTTGATGTGCACGCAATAGAGATAATGCAGGGCGGTGAGGTCATGCTGCACGAATGCCCGGGCGGTGATGTGCGATACCCCGTTTACTCGGTGACAAAATCGGTGACATCGGCGGCGTTTGCGATGCTGTGCGATGACGGCATATTATCGGCGGACATGCCGCTTTCGGAGTTTCTTGAAAACAGGTACAAGGCGATGTTCAGGGGTGGTTTTGAGGCACTGACGTTTGAGCGCTTTCTGACGATGACTGCCGGTGAGTTCCCTTTCAGGCCGCAGGGCGACAACTGGCTTGAGCATATACTTTCTCTTGATGTGGATTACACGGACAGGGATTTTCACTACTCGAACATACCTGCATATCTTGTGGGTGCGGCGTGCGAGAACGCATCGGGCGGCGACCTGATGAGATATCTGGGCAGGCGGCTGTTTGAGCCGCTGGGGATAGAAAATGTGCCTTATCAGAAAAGCCCTGAGGGACATTTTTATGGGGCGACGGGAATGGAGCTGACGGTGAGCGAGCTTGCAAGGCTGGGACAGCTTTTCCTGCAAAAAGGAAGATGGCAGGGCGATGCGCTTATCAGCGAGGGTGCGGTGGAAAAGGCGCTGGTGGAGCGGTCGTCAAACGGCAAATACGGTTACGGATATTTTATAAGGATAGAAGACGGGCGGTTCTCGTTCGTTGGGAAATGGGGACAGCGGTGCACGGTATATCCAGAGAGGGACTTGGTGGTCGCATATATGTCGCATCAGCCCGAGCGCAAGGACGAGCTTGCGCAGGTCGTTCACGATGCAGTAACGGGAGGTTAAAATGACTTTACAGCAGCTTAAATATCTTATAGAGGTGGCAGAGACAGGCTCTATCACAACGGCGGCACAGAGGCTTTTCATCAGCCAGCCGAGCCTTTCAAAATCAATTGCGGAGCTTGAAAAGGAAATGGGGATAACCATTTTCAACCGCAGCAACAGAGGTGTTTATCTTTCGCAGGAGGGTACAAGGTTCTTATCGTATGCGAGGCAGATAGTTGAACAGGCAAGCCTGCTCGAGAGCGAATACAAGCTGTCGCCGCCGCCGAGCAGGGCGTTTGCGGTATCGGCACAGCACTATGCATTTGTGGTCAACGCATTCGTTGAGCTGGTGCGTGAATACGGAAAGAGCAAGTATGAGTTCACGCTGAGGGAGCTGAAAACGGCGGAGATAATCGAGGACGTGCGCACACACCGCAGTGACCTCGGCATACTTTATCTTTGCGATTTCAACAGGGACGTGATAATGCATATTCTGCAGAGCGAGGATATGCAGTTCGTAAAGCTGTTCACGGCAAAGCCGCACGTTTTTGTGAGCAAGCAGAACCCTCTTGTCGGCAAAAAGAGCGTGACGCTCGATGAGCTTAAAGAATACCCGAGGCTGACATATGACCAAGGGGTTAAAAACTCGTTCTATTTTTCGGAGGAACTGCACAGCACGGCTGAAAGCCCGAAGAACTTAGTCGTTTCGGACAGGGCGACGCTGTTCAACCTGCTGATAGGATTGGGCGGATACACGATATCGTCGGGAATACTAAGCACCGACCTAAACGGTGACAACATCGTGGCGATACCGCTTGAAAGCGATGAAAAAATGGACATAGGCTACATAATGACGACCGACAGACCTATGAACTCGATAACAAAGAGGTATCTTGAGCACCTTAATGAGTATATAGGCAATTGCAGTATCTGATATAGTTTTTAGCTATGGCACGGTATGAAATTTTAGTATTAACACATTTCAGAAATATGTGTTATAATATCAACATACTAATCATATCGGAGGAATAGGAAATGAAAACATCAATTATCGGATACCCAAGAATAGGCTGCCTGCGTGAGCTTAAATTTGCAAGCGAGAAATACTTCAGAAAAGAGATAGGCGCAGACGAGCTTGAAAAGACTGCAAAGGAAATAAGAAAATACAATCTCGGCATTCAGAAGGCAAGCGGTCTTGATCTGATCCCGTCCAACGATTTTTCGTTCTATGACGGCGTGCTGGACACAGCTTTCATGCTGGGCGCTGTATCGCAGAGATATACATCACTCGGACTTTCCACGCTTGACACCTACTTTGCGGCTGCAAGAGGATATCAGAGCGAAAGCGGCGACGTCAAGGCGCTGGCAATGAAAAAGTGGTACAACACCAACTATCATTATATCGTTCCGGAGATAGATGACGACACACAGATAAAGCTTTCGGGCAAAAAGCCTTTTGAACTGTTTGAGGAGGCAAAGGCTGAGGGCGTAGTGACAAAGCCTGTTGTCATCGGCGCATACACATTCTTAAAGCTTGCAAGATACACGGGCAAAAAGACGGCAAAGGACTTTGCAAAGGACACGGCTGCGGCTTACAGGGAGCTGCTTGCAAAGCTCGGTGCGCTGGGCGCAGAGTGGGTGCAGATCGACGAGCCTGCTCTGGTAAAGGATATGGACGCAGAGGACATAGAGCTGTTCGTATCGCTGTATGAGGATATCCTCGGCGGCAAGGGCAATGTCAAAGTGCTTTTGCAGACATATTTCGGCGATGTGCGTGACTGCTACACGCAGCTGACTGCGCTTGACTTTGACGGCATCGGACTTGATTTTATCGAGGGCAAAAAGACTCTTGAACTTGTTGAGAAAAACGGTTTCCCGAAGGACAAGGTACTGTTTGCGGGCGTTGTGAACGGAAAGAACATCTGGAGAAACAACTATTCAAAGACAGTTGACATCATTGAAAAGATAAAGGACAAGGCTGACGAGGTCGTTATCTCGACAAGCTGTTCGCTGCTGCACGTTCCGTGCACACTTGCGAACGAGGAAAAGCTCGATGCAAACATCAAAAAGCATTTTGCATATGCAGAGGAAAAGCTGGGCGAGATTGCAGAGCTGAAAAAGATACTCGCATCGGGTGAGCCTGCTGCTCAGGCTGAGTTTGCTGCAAACAAGGCGCTGCACGAGGAGCAGAGATCGGGCTATAACGCTGCTGTGAGAGAGAAAGTTGCAAAGCTGACGGACAAGGATTTTGTAAGGCTGCCTGCATTTGCAGAGCGTGAGAAGATACAGCGTGAGCGTTTCAAGCTGCCGCTGCTGCCGACGACAACTATCGGCTCGTTCCCGCAGACAGCAGATGTCAAGGCTGCAAGAAATTCTTTCCGCAAGGGCGAGCTTTCGGCAGAGGATTATGAGAAGTTCGTTGAGCGCAAGATAGCCGAGTGCGTGGCTTTGCAGGAGCAGATAGGTCTTGACGTGCTCGTTCACGGTGAATATGAGAGAAACGACATGGTAGAGTATTTCGGTGAGTGCCTTGACGGTTTCGTGTTCACGCAGAAGGCGTGGGTACAGTCTTACGGTACACGCTGCGTAAAGCCGCCTGTTGTATGGGGCGATATTTCGAGATCCAAGCCGATGACTGTGAGATGGTCAAAATACGCTCAGAGCCTGACGGACAAGCCGATGAAGGGAATGCTGACAGGTCCTGTGACTATACTAAACTGGTCGTTCCCGAGAGAAGATATAACGCTCAAAGAAAGCGCACTGCAGATAGCTTTTGCTATCCGTGAGGAAGTGCTCGATCTTGAAGCAAACGGCATAAAGATCATTCAGGTAGACGAGGCTGCGCTGAGAGAAAAGCTGCCGCTGAGAAAGGCTGACTGGAGAGAGGATTATCTTGACTGGGCTATCCCTGCGTTCAGATTCGTTCACAGCGGTGTCAAGCCCGAGACTCAGATCCACACACATATGTGTTACAGCGAATTCGCTGACATCATCAGGGACATCGACAACATGGACGCTGACGTTATCACTTTCGAGGCATCACGTTCCGACCTGACTATACTTGATGTGCTCAAAGCCAATGATTTCCGCACACAGGCAGGTCCGGGAGTTTACGACATACATTCACCTCGTATCCCGTCAAAAGACGAGATAAAGGCTGCTATCGGCAAGATGCTCGACAGGATAGACAAGGACAAGCTGTGGGTGAACCCGGACTGCGGACTTAAAACAAGAGGCGTTGAGGAGACAGTTCCGAGCCTGAGAAATCTCGTGGCGGCGGCTAAAGAGGCAAGAGATGAGAACAGCTGATATTTTCAAGAAAAAGGATTGATGGAGTATCACAGAGGTT
>CAMYUO010000003.1 GCA_947302065.1 uncultured Clostridia bacterium
CTGTAAGAGAGGGCTTTCCCTTACCCTGTGGTAACGTCGGCATCCTCAAGCTGACCGCAGAAGGTCAGCTTGAACATGAAAATGTTTTCTCTTGTTTTTTGGAGCTTTCCGCAAATTTGCGCCCGTCCATACCCCTTCGGACAGACATTTATAATTTGCACAAATTCAAACATTGAAAAAGCAGGGTGGACCGTGGTGGTCTTCCCTGCTTTGTTTGTTATATTATAGTATATCGTCAGACGGTCAGTTTGATGACGTCGCCGAAGTCTTTGCGGGAGCCTGCCCAGCTGTTCATCATTTCCTCGTCCCAGACGTTTGAATCGACGAGCATGAACGTGGTCAGCTCGCCTGTGAACTGGGCGCTGACGGTACAGCTTGACTCGTCGTATGACGTTTCAAGCGGCAGCAGGGCGTTTGCCTGCTTATCATAATATGCGACATAGAGCGCTTTTATGCCGTCACGGTCTTTTTTGCCGAAGGTGAGCTTTTCCTTGACATAGGTCTTATCGAGACGGAAATAGAGCGTTGCACCACGGCAGTCGAGCGACTTATCGGCGGTGATATCGACAGCTTTGCCGATGATGACGTTATTGTCCCGAAGGTCGGAGATACTGGTTTCACGGGCAGAGAGCTTGCTTTCTGCGCCTGCGCTGGCGAAAACTTTCATTGACAGAGCATACGGCTCGCCTGTTTTATTGACGGTTTTGAACACTTTTGAAGCTGCGGGTATCGCCTGTTCGGCATAGCCGCCGGGGTTGGTCTTCGGGTCTGAGCCGGAGCTGCCCTTTTTGAGCGGGTCGGTGCCGTTTTTAAGCTCATCGCCGTCGGAGATGCCGTCGCCGTCGGTATCGGGATTGAGCGGGTCGGTCTTATATCTATTGACCTCGTCGCCGTCGGAAAGCCCGTCACGGTCGGTATCGGGATGTTTCGGGTCGGTGCGCAGCTGTATCTCTTTTTCATTGGAAAGGCCGTCATTTTCGATATCGACCTTGGCATCGGAGACGCCTTTCTGTATCGAATCGAACACCTTTGGGTCGGTGCCTGTGAGGCAGTTTTCCTGATAGTCGGTCAGACCGTCTTTATCGGTATCGGTCTTTTTAGGGTCGGTCTTTATCTGCTTTTCGACGTTATCGGGCAGGCCGTCGCCGTCGGTATCGGTCTCGCCGCCATAGATATACTCATTGCGCTGTTTATCGGGGTCATACACGACCCTTTTGGTCTGTTCGGGAGTTTTGGTGGTCGGACTTGTCATTTCGGAAGTGGTCTTCTCGGTTTGTGACGAGCTGTCGGCAGATGACGCTGTGGTGGTCGTGGTGGTGGTCTCTGTCAGCGAGGAGCTGTCCTTTGAAGACTCGGAGCTTGTCTTTGAGCTGTCGGTCTGCGAGCTGCTGTTACTGCAGGCGGTGGCAGAGAGCATTGCAAGTGCAAGCGAGAATGCAAGTATTTTTTTGCGCATCGTATTTCCTCCCCTGTCTTTTGTTTTCAGTCTACTATCGTGGCGCTTGTGACATAGAAAACCTCGCAGGCGCCGTTGCCGGTATCTGTTCTTGATGTGCTGGAATGCCATTTGAACCATGTGCCGTCCGGTTTTGAGCCGTCGACGTTGACGAGGTAGCCCTCGAGCTTGACGTGGTCTCCCCTGCGCATCTTGGTGACGGTCTTTTCGACATCGGATGTTGCAGGGATTATATGATTATTGGAGCAATGAGAATTGACCTGATCCTTGCCGCCTGCTCGGGCGATCTCGGAGCCGGTGTCTATTTCCCAGTATATCCACCTGCCCGACTGATCCCAGTGGTAGTCGATATCCTCATTGGTGGCGGCGACAGTGCCCCACGCAAGTCCGAGGTCAACGGGCGAGATCTGATCGTTTATCTTCGAGCCGCCGCTGTAATCTTTGGTATGTACAACGAGGGCATCAACGCTGTAAGCATATTTAAAGGTTATGTCGATATCGTAGCCGCCGACAGACATTGAGGTGCCGCCCTCTGCCTGAGTCTGCACGGGGTCGGGCAAGCCGCTTATCGAACGGCGTGTGCCGTTTCTATATACGAAATAGAATGAGACGAGCCCGACGATTGCGGCAAGCACGAGCAGGACGACGACCGTGACCCACGGGCGCCGTTTGAACGGTTTTTCGTAGGGTGTGAACTGCGGCACTGTACCGGTGGGTCGGGTGAAGGTATAGGGTGAACGGTGGGCAGCGGCTTCGTATGGGTCATAAGGCTGATAGCCTGCATTTCCGTACTGCTGATAGGAGTTATCATACTGCGGATAGCTGTTATTGTACTGTCCGCAGCCTGAATTATCGTACTGACCGTAGGTGTTATCGTACTGTCCATAGCCTGTGTTGTCGTACTGTTCATAGGTATTGTCGTACTGCTGATAGCCCGAATAATCGTACTGTGCGTAGTTTGTATCATCGTACTGCTGATAAGGGTCATAGCCTGTGGTATCCTGATAATACTGACCGTTATCGTACTGAGGGTACTGTTCGTTGTTATCCATAGGCTCACCGCCCTTTCAGTCCAAGTCTTGCTGTCGGTTATCTCTTATCTCTGTCGACAAGCGACAGGAAGAATGTGGCGACGAGAATATACAAAAGCGCAAATATCATCGGGAAAGTCCACATTTTCAGGAGATTGGCGACCTCAAAATCAAAGTCGTGGTTTTCGGGTGCGCCGACCATGGCATTGACGTTTGACGTTATGCACACGGCGTTGAGTCCCCATTTGGAGACCATAAGGAAAGAGAGCTTTTCGGTGAAGCCTTTAAGCTCGAAAATCATTCCCGAGAGTATCAGCTGCAGGATAAGCACGAACGGCATTACGGTCATTGCGGTCTGCGGCGTTTTAACGATGCACGAGACCATAAGGCCGAGCATATCCGAGCAGAAGATGATGACAAAGAATGTTATGGCAAGCTCCATAACGACGGGCATCATTACGCCCGAACCTGTTATGTTGTCCTTATTGAAGATGACGGTGATGACGGTGACGATGAGCGCCTCGCAGATGCACTGTATCAGCTCGAACAGGGCGTGGGCATTGACGTAGGCAAACACGCTCATACCCGAGCGGTGCTCACGCTTGATGATGTCTCTTTCCTTGCATATGGACTGGATAGAATTGAATATGCCTATCCAGATGCCTGCGCAGACCAGCGCAAATGCGCCGTTTCGTGTGGCACGGTAGGCTTTGAACATATCACTGCCCGTAACGCAGGTGATAAGAAAAGTGATTATGGCTGAGCTGACGAACGCTTTCCAGCCTTTTTCGTTGAGAAAAATTCTCCAGCACTTTCCGAAATATACTCTTATCTGTTCCCCTATTGATGAGCGCATATTAACTCTCTCCTATATATAAAGTCCTTTGAATTTGCCTATGTAGTAGTCGGGGTCGTCATTGACCTTGCCGACGATGGCTTCGAGGTTATCGGTGTCAAAGAACTTATACGAGTTCTCGACAGTTCCGTAATATGACACATAGCCGCACTGGTCCTGCTTGCTCTTGGCGAGCACGAGGACTTTATCAAAGTTCTGAGCGATACGGTTTGCGCCGTGGGAGATGATGACGATTATCTTGCCCTCGTTTGCGATTTTACGCAATATAGCCATGAGCTGAACGGTATAGTGTCCGTCGATGCCGCTGTCAGGCTCGTCGAGGAAGAACACCTCGGGGTCGGCGATATACTCGATAGCGACGCTGAGGCGCTTTCTTTCGCCGCCGCTTAACTGTTTTACAAGGCTGGACTCGACTTTATCGAGGTTGAAGAGCTTCAATGTTTCATAGACCTTTTTCTCGATAAGCTCGGGCGGCATACTGTCGGGGAGCTTCATCTCTGCGGCGTTATGCAGGGTATGATATACGCTGTCAAAGCCTCGCATAAGGTCTGACTGAGGCACAAAGCTTATCTTATTCTGCACTGTCTGGTCGTCGGCATAGAGGTCGACGTTATCGTAGAGTATCTTGCCCTCGGCTTTTTCGTAGCCGAGGATAGCATTTACGAGCGTGGTCTTGCCTGCGCCCGAGCCGCCGAGGATAAGTATCATCTCGCCGCTTTTGAATGTTACGTTTATATCACGAAGGAGTGCGTGGACGCTGAACAGCTTGCGCACTGTTCTCTGGACGATATGTATTTGCAGGGTAGAGCATTTATTGCTGCCCTGCTGGTCATAGCGGACGTTCTGGTAGAGGATCTTATCGCCGAGGAAGATGAAATTGATATTGACCACTCTGACGCAGTCGCCGAGCTTTAAATAAAGCGGTGTGGTGACACGGCAGTTATTGAGGAACACGCCGTTGGTGCTGCCCTTATCGGCGATCGCCCAGCCCTGTCCTGTTTTGAAGAACACGGCGTGGTCGGCGGAGATAGCCTGTGAGCTGACGGTGACGTCCCTGTCGACGCTCCTGCCGATGCTGACCTGAGTTGTCTGGTCGTCGAGGTCTATATTCTGCGGTGTGAAGCCTGCGGGGTGGTCGAACATCATTATCATCGTGATGACGTCGTTTTTATCGGTGAGCGTGCCGTTATAGATATGCAGCACGTCGCCGTTGGTAAGGCGGTGAGGCTCATTCGCAGTGAGGCGTGCGCCGCCGAGATATGTGCCGTTGGTGCTGCCTGTATCGACATAGAAGCAGCCTGTATTGCTGTAAATGAATTTGCCGTGAGCACGGGATACAAAATCTGCATCGAGGTCGATATCGACCATATTTTCCTTGGTGTGCCTGCCGACGAGCATCTCACCGCTGATGGTATAGGACTTTATGCTGCCGTTTCTGACAACGAGCAGCTGCGGCGAGAAAAACCTCGCAGTGTACATTACGGTATTCGACATAGTTTTTTCCTCCCGTGTGTCAGGTCAGCTGTTGACCTGCTTGAACACATATTCTTTCTTCTGGTTGGTGTCGTCTTCCTTTTCCTTTGCGGTGCAGAAGGTGACGGCGTAGCGTCCGACTTCGTCTTCGATAGCGACCTGCTTATCGAGCGGACAATCGACTATCGAAAGGCGCAGGTAGCCTTTGCTTATCTCTTTGAGGTCGATGCCGTCGAAATAGGAGATGGCGATGTTCATTCCCTGTATATTCTTGACGGAATCGAGCGATTTGAGCGGATTGTTATAGACGAGCACTGCCTCGTAGGTCTTTGAGCCTGTGAGTGCGAGCTCGGAGATGTTATTGCTGCTAAGGTCAAGCACATACATGCTGTCCTTCATCGAGGAAGTCATCTTGCGCACCGGGCTCATATCGCTTATCTTGTTATGCGCAAAGCTCAAACAGCGCAGGGCTGTCATATTTGCCACGGCATCGAGCGAGGTTATCTTATTGCCGTCGCCCGACAGCGCTTTGAGCTTGGTGCAGTTCTTTATGCTGTCGATGCTTGTTATCTGGTTATTGTTGAAGCTCAGGGCGACGAGACCCTCGGCTTTGCCGACAGGTGAAAGGTCGGTGACGAGGCAGTCGTCGATAAACACGCTTTTGAGCTTATCCTTGCTTTTTTCGAGCAGGGTGATGTCGGATATCTTATTGGAGCTGAGGTTGACATAATACAGCACCGTGAGATTGGACATACAGGAAAGGTCGGTTATCTCGTTATGGCTGCACTCGAACTTTTCAAGTCTGATGAGCTTTTGCAGACCGTCGAGGCTTTTGAGATGATTATGGTTGAGGTTGAGGCTTTTGAGGTCCTGACAGTCTTCAAGCGGTTTTATTGACTCTATCTCGTTATTTGACAGATCGAGCGTATGCAGGCTTTTGTTGCCGCCGAGAGCAGAGATATCCTTTACGGAGTTTTCCGAGAGATATACGGTGCTGACGGATTTGTCCTTTAATGCGGAGATATCGGTTATCCTGCAGTTTTCCGCTTTGAACGTATAGAGCCTTGACATATCCTTTATCGGTGAGATATCGCTGACCTCGCAGTAGGAAATGTCAACACTCGATGCAGTCTGCGAGGTCTTGAGAAAATTTATATCCGTAAGGCTGGGATTGCCCATTAAGTTTATGGAATAAAGGTCGGTCATTTTGCTCAGGTCAAGGTCTTTGAAAACGCTGTTTGAAAGGTCGCATTTCTCGACCGACAGGCTGTGCAGCGTGGTGAGCTTGGAAAGCGGCGAGATGTCGTCAAATCCCGAGCTTTCATTGATGCTCAGATATGTGAGCTGTCCGTCGAGCTCCCACAGGACATTCATTGTTTCCTGCGGTATCTGGCACTGTGAGATATAGACTGAACTGACGGTCTTGCGGCTTTTTATCTGTGCGATGTCGTTCGGAGTGATGACGGTCTTGCTGAAATGGACATAGTCATCGTCGATTGAAAAGTTGAGCTTTGCGTCGGTATCGTTGAACGAAACGGGTTCGAGCTGTTCGCCCTCTTTTTTGGTCATAGTGTTGCTGCTTTTGTGTTTTATGACCAGAACGGCGATGACGATAGCTGCTGCAATGAGGACGATGGCGATGAACGCAAAGAGTGTCTTTTTATTGCGGCGCTTGCGCATTCTCTCGGCAATTTTAGCGTCGATGTCGCTGCCCTGCGGCACGACTGCCTGCGGGAACTGCGGCTGAACGAACTGCTGCGGCTGAGGCTGTGCAAACTGCCGGTTCGCATACTGCTGACCGGTATACTGCGTCTGCGGCTGGGTATACGGCTGCTGGGAGAACGGCTGGGAATAGGTCTGCTGAGCGTAAGTCTGCGGCTGCTGAGAGAACTGCTGAGAATAGGTCTGAGGCTGGGTATTATAGTTCTGCGGTGCGAACTGCTGGGACTGCACATTCTGCTGATATCCCTGATAGTTCTGCACAGGCTGTACCGGCTGCATTGGCACGACAGGCTGTCTTTGCGAGCTTTGCTGCTGGTGGACATAGCGTGTGCTCTGGTCTTCCTGCGTGGTGAGCACTGTTCTGCCGTCGTCGCTGACAGGCTCGGCACGGTTTCCGCCCGAGATAGCGAACGGGCTTATAGCTTTGAGCAGCTCCTCGATGCTCTGGTATCTGTTCTCCGCCATTACGCTCATACCTTTCATAAGCGCAGACTCAAAGCGTGGGTCAACGCTGATACCGAGCTGGGACGGAGTTTTGAGTTCGTCTTTATGCAGGCGGTCGTTCGCCTCATCGGGAGTTACGCCCGTTATACACTTATAGATAGTTGCGCAGAGGGCATAGACATCCGTCCACGGACCCTGGACGCCCTTGCTGCGATACTGCTCCTCGGGTGCATAGCCGGGTTTGAGCATAAGCGAGATACTGCGGTTGCCGTCGCCGCTTGCGTGCCTTGCGGCACCGAAATCTATGAGCTTGACGGTCTTTTCGAGTATCATTATGTTCGACGGGCTGATATCACGGTGGATAAGTCCCTGTTTATGCACTTTTTCAAGGGATATCATAACGGGCATGAGCGCTGTGAGAGCTTCGTCGGGCGTCATTGTTCCGCCTGATTTGAGCTTATTGCTCAGGCTCATTCCGTCGAGATACTCCATTACGATATAGGCGGTATTGTTCTCGACAAAAAAGTCGAGGATATGCACTATTCCAGGCTCGCTTGAAAACTTTGCGAGCGTTTTGGCTTCGGTCAGGAATCTTTCCCTGCCCTTTTCAAAGGCGTCTTTGCCATGCTCGTCCTCGGTCTGTGTGACCATGGGCGAAACGGTGCTGTTGCGGTTGACAAGGCCTGTGGGATAGTATTCCTTGATAGCGACTGTGCGGTCGAGCCTTGTATCCTTGCCGACATAGGTTATGCCAAAGCCGCCCTCGCCTTTTGCTGCGCCGACGATATATCTGCCTGCGAGCACGGTATGCGGCATAAGACGATGAGGCGGTATCGTGACGCTCTGGCTCTGTCCGCAATGGGCGCACTTATCGCTTGCGTCATCTATTTCATTCATACAGAATATGCAAAGCACTTGTTATTCCTCCTCGATCATTATGGCAACGGCTGTATTGTTGTCATTATCCATGCCGACTTTGTCCTCACGGCATTTGCGCATTTTTTCAAGCCACTGCTGCGGTGTCTGCGAGCTTTTCAGAGCCTCGCACATCTCGGATTCTAAAACGAACTCCCAGAAGCCGTCGGAGCATATCAGCAGGCTGTCGTAGTCGTCGTTATAGGCAACGACGGTATCGACGCCGACATACTGTTTTCCGCCGAGAGAACGGGTGAGGATACATCTGTCCTCGTGGTCTCTTATCATATCGGGCGTTATCTCGCCGCAGTCGACACACATCTGTGCGACGCTGTGGTCGATGCTCTGAAAGACTATCCTGCCGTCCTTGAAGGCGTACAGTCTGCTGTCGCCGACGTTTGCAAAGACGGTCTCTTTTTTGCCTATCCAGACTGCTGCGGCAGTTGTTTTCATTGCGTTGTCAAGCTCCTGCTGCATTTGCAGGATATTTTCATTGGCTTCGGTCAGGGCAAGGTCGAGCGAAAAGCCGTCGGTGTTTTCAAAGGCAGCTTCGACGGTATCGACACAGATAGCCGAGGCGAGCTCGCCGCCGCTGTATCCGCCAAGCCCGTCTGCGACGAGCGCTGCAAAGCCGTTTTCGCCGATGCAGACAGCGTATGAATCCTGATTGCTCCTGCGTGAGCCGATATGCGAATATGTATCATACAAGTATTTCATAGGCTTCTCCCTGTTTTCATAATTACAATCATATATACATAGTCCATTATACACCGAAGAATGCACAATGTCAATATTTTCAGGGGTTTGATATACAAAAAAGACTTGCAAAGCGGCGGAGTTGGTGGTATACTTATAAAAATACCGAAAGAAAGGCGGAAGCGGAATATGAAAAAGGCTTTGATAATTTTGACAATTGCGGCTGCGGCGGCGTTTGCGGGCTGCGGTGACAGCTCGTCGCAGGCGGACAAGGTGACAGAATCACAGGTGATATCGTCGAGCGAGGCAAAGGGCGAAAAGACGGTAAAGGACATTGACGTTTTTGAGGGACTGTGGAAAAGCGGCGGTGAAAAGTGGCTCGGGCTGACAAGGGAGCAGATAAGTCAGAGGTCGGGCGGTGCTTATGACAAGGCAAACGCCAAGGAATCGACTGAGGACTACGACATATTCGACCTCGGTGAGCAGACGGCGATACTCGGCGGCAAGGCTGATATCGGCATAAAGATGCCCATAACCCTGTGGATATACTACAAGGACGGAAAGGCATCAAAGCTGATATACGACATCGACCAGGAAGAAAAGGTGTATGATGCAGACGAAAAGCCTGTGCTTGCGGCGCTGGAAAAGTACCTTGCTGCGAATGTCCCAGACGGATACACGAAGAAAGAGGGCAACAAGGCGATGGGCAAAGGCGCATTCTACTTTTTCAACGGACAAAAAGACGGATACGTTTTCACGGTACACGTTTCAAGCGGTGTAGGCTCGACGAACTTCCCTGTCAAGCTCTCGGTAGAGACTTACACAGACAAATACAAGCAGTATTAAAAAAGACGGCCATAGCACGAAAGCTGTGCTATGGTCGTTCTTTGTCATTATGATTCGGGTTCAAACTGGTCTTTGCCGACGCCGCAGAGCGGGCAAACAAAATCGTCGGGCACGTTTTCCCACGCTGTTCCGGGTGCTACGCCTGCATCGGCTGCGCCCTCCTGCGGATCATAGATATATCCGCACACGCTGCACACGTATTTCATACTCTCGCCTCCTTTGCCTCAGATTTGGTTTTTTATCAGTATAACCTATATTCCGGGCAAATGCAAGAGGGTGGGAGAACATTTTTGTATTTTTTATTTTGGGGGCTTTCCGGTCGCCCCGAGCGTCCGCCAGGACGGTCAGCCCCATTCGGATACATACTGTAAGTTTGTGCAGATATTATAGTCAAGTTTTGGTGTAGTATGCGTGCTGCACAATTGGAAAGACCTCTTGAAAGAATCTTTCCTCAAATCTTACTCTGAACCTTAGTCAAATTCAGCCATATGGGTCTTGTGCCCATATGGCTGAATTTCATTAAAAGTTTTAGGGGTGGGGTTTGGGGAGTGACCCTTTTTCAAAAGGGTCCTCCCCAATTATGCAGCGCACATGCTGCTTTTGTGGTTTCAGAATGCTTTCTGGATATCCTTGATATTGCCCAGCAATAAAACTGCGTCGTCGCTGGTGAGTATCATATCGGGCATTGGCAGGACAAGTCTGTCCTCTGCGCGAACGGCGATGATATTGAGGTTATGCTTACGGCGGATATCAAGCTCTGCGATGGTCTTATTGCTCCAGTTGGCAGGTACCTGAACCTCGTAGATATTGATATTGCGGTCGAGCTGGAACACGTCGAGGATATCGTCGTGAGCCTCTTTGGTGGCAACGCGTATTGCGGTGAGTTTTTCAGGATAGACAGTCTCGTCGGCGCCGTTTCGGAGCAGGAACTTTTCCTGGACGTCGTTCTGGGCACGGGCGATGACCTTTTTGGCGCCAAGCTCTTTGAGCAGGGCGGTAGTTTCGAGGGAATCCTGGAAGCTGGAGCTTATAGTTACGATACACACGTCAAAGTCGTCGATACCGAGGGACTCCATAAACTCGGCGTTGGTACTGTTGCCTATCTGGGCGTTGGTGACGTAGGGCAGGATAGAATTTATGCGCCCTTCGTCGCTGTCGACTACCATTATTTCGCAGCGAAGCTCTGCCATACGCCTTGCGATATGTATTCCGAACTGTCCTGCGCCTATGATGAGAACTGATTTCATAAAATGTCTCCCCTTTTCTATTTATCCTACGGTCAGTTTTTCCTGCGGAAGCGTTGAGACTTCCTTATTTGATGCAAAGGCGGCATAGATGAGCGTGAGCGCACCGACTCTGCCTGCGAACATAAGTATCATCAGCAGGATATGCGATGAAAGTGACAATGAGGTGGTTATGCCGACGGTCAGGCCAGCTGTGCCGAGGGCTGAGCCTGTTTCAAACAGGCAGGCGGTCAGTGGCTGGTCGTCTATTATGCTGATGGCGATGCCTGCGGTCATGAAAAGTGTGATATACATAAAAAGTATTGAGCCTGCGGTACGAACGACGTCCATAGGGATACGGCGCTTGAAGCACTCGACGTCGTTTTTGCGCTTGAAGACGCTGAGCGCTGCGAGAAACAGCACGGCAACGGTAGATGTTTTCATACCGCCTGCGGTCGAACCGGGACAGCCGCCGAAGAGCATCAGGATAGTCATGAGCATTGCGCTGGGTTCTCGTATGACGGAGAGGTCAGCGGTATTGAAGCCTGCTGTTCGGGTGGTGACGGACTGGAAGAACGAATGCAGCAGACGGTCTTTCATAGGCTCGCCCGAATACTCGACAAAGAAGAAATAGACTGCCGGCAGGACAATGAGTATCGCTGTTGTGACGAGGACTATTTTGGTTTGCAGGCGGTATTTATTGAAATGGTGGCGGTTGCGGACGATGTCATCCCACGTTAAGAATCCTATTCCGCCGATGATGATAAGCAGCATTATGACGACATTTACATAGATATTGCTGCCGTAGCTGGTGAGCGAGGAGAATTTCTCACGCACGCCCATAAGGTCAAAGCCTGCATTACAAAAGGCTGAAACAGAATGGAATATCGAATACCAAATGCCTTTGAGTGCGCCGAAATCGGCACAGAACACGGGGTAAAGCAGCGCTGCGCCGATAAGCTCTATCAGAGCCATGCCTTTAAGTATAAAGGTCGTGAGTTTGAGTATGCCGCCGACCTGCGGTGCAGAGATAGAGTCCTGCATCATTCCCCTGAAGCCAAGACCTATTTTTTTGCCGACGAGCCTTGACAGCGTCAGACCGACGGTGATGACGCCCATTCCGCCTATCTGTATCATAATGAGGATAATCGCCTGACCGAACAACGACCAATGGGTCGCTGTATCACGCACGACAAGTCCCGTAACGCAGGACGATGAGATAGCTGTGAAAAGCGTATCTTTGAACGGCGTTATTGTGCGGCTGCGTGAGGATATCGGCAGCATGAGCAGAAGTGCGCCTGTGAGCACGAGTATCAGAAAGCCTATGCTGATAACTCGGAAAGAGTTATGGTTATGGCTTGCTATCTTGGTTTTGAGCTTTTTCATTTTATGTCTCCGAACGATGTTTTCCCGCTTTTTTTTGCCGCGGCGGGTATTGCATATTATAAGATAGCACATTTAGTCGAAAAAATCAAGTATTTAAACTACAATTTCAAGGCAGAGTGTAGTATAAACTACACATGCGGGCGGCGGCGTGGTTTAAACAACACGGCGGGCTGTAATTGTCTATTGAAAACGGCGAAAATACGTGGTATTATATAGGCACAGCAAAGGAAACAACAAAACGAAAAACAGAATGCAGGAGGACAACAAAATGACAGATTACAGGCTCTATCCCGCAGACAGATATTTAGAAAAGATAAAGAACAGACCAAAGAAAGACTGACAAAAGAAAGAACAAAGAAAGAAATATACACCGAAAGGAGAAAGAATATGTACCTTTTAGATTCCGCCTTTGTAGCAATAAGATTTACCTAAAAGATGACGAGGACAGACCAATGGACACGATATACTATCCGATAATGCCGATGAATTTCCCGTTCGGAACATACGTCCGTGATACGGGACTTATAAAACATAAACAGCGAAAGGAGATATGAATATGTTGAATATGTGCTTTGTAGAACCGGTGAACTGGACACTGAGTACGCTCCGGAATTCCTGACCACAGACAATACGATCCGTAATCAAAGAAACTGCCGGGGCGACGGGCTCCGCATTTCACAGATAAAATTATGGAATTATGATATAAATATAACCGAAAGGAGTGAAACCGATGGGCAGGCGTTAGCCCGGTCGGCTGACCGAGAAAACAGATCCGTTCGTATAAAAAAGAGCTGATGCGAAAATGCAGCAGCTCTTGTTGTTTTCCTATTCTTTTTTGTCTTCGCTCCATTTATATTTGCGCAGGAGTATGCCAAAGACGGTACAGACCACAACGCCTGCTATGCCGAGCACTGCAAAAAGCATTGCTGCGCCCGAGCCTTTGCCTGTGCCGAACAGGGTATTGAGCATCGTGCCGCTTTTATCGCTCATATACGGCTCAAAGACGCTGTCGGTGAGCATTCCGCCGAGGTAATACCCCACGGGGATAGTGAAAAACTGCAGGGTATTGCGGCAGGAAAAGACTCTTCCCTGCATATCGCCCGGTATCTCGGTGCGCAGAATGACATCGAGATTTGCGCCCATAAATGGCAGCGCTATCCAGCCGAGGACTGCGCCGATACACCACACGAGCGGTGTTTTACCGAATGCGAGCAGGAAATTCTCGGTGCTCATCGAAAGCAGCAGCGACAGCCATATCATTTTTACACGGTTTTTGGGTTTCGGCGTTATCATAACGAGTATGCTGCCGACAAGTGTTGCTGCGCCGCAGGTCGCATTGACGAGCCCGAGGACGCCGTTGCCGCCTGCTTCTCTCGGAATGATGAGTGCGGGAAGCACAGAATGATAGCAAGCTGCGACGAGGTTTATGCCCGACAGGAAAAGTATCAGATACAGCACCATCGGGTTGCTTTTGAGCCACACGAGACCCTCGCCTGCCGAACGCAGCAGCGAGGTCTTTTCTTTATTTGTCTTTTCGGGCTCGGGTATTCTGATAAACACGCTGAGCGTAACGAATGCGACGAGAAACGTTGCAAGGTCAACGGCGATGACCGACTTCAAGCCGCCGAATGCGAACAGAGCCGTTGCAAAGACGGGTGTGAGTATGCCGTTGAGCGAATCGGAGAACGAACGCAGGCCGCTTGTGCGCTGATAATGCTTTTTGGGTATCAGCATAGTGGCGGCGACATCGCCTGCGGGACGCTGGACGGTATTCATAAGTCCGTTGAATGCGTTGATGATATACAGATGCCAGCCTGCGAGCCTGCCTGTGAGTGCGAGCAGCAGCACGGCGACTGTGCTCAATGCGGCGAACAGGTCACAGCCGAGCATGGTCAGCTTTTTGTTCCACCTGTCGCTGAGCGCACCTGCGAAGATGCTCATAAGGACATAGGGTGCATAGGTGCATATCTGAAGCATTGCTGTTTCGAGTGCAAGGCCGTTTTTCTGATAAAGCCACAGCGTGAGTGCGTAGCTTGTCATGCCGCTGCCAAGTGTTGACAGCGACTGTGTGCTCCACAAGAGCAGATATGGTTTTAAAGTATTCTGTTTTTTCATTTTGACTTTGCTCCTTTATATTTATCTATATAGGGAATGCAAAGTCCGAGGACTCACCTGCCCTCCATGCAGTGTCCTCAAACCTTGCATGGAGCAGATGCACTGCAGTTTCTCTTGCTCATAAAAAAGACTCCTTTCCAGAACGGTTTTTCGCTATTATTATAGCACAGCGGCATCAAAACGTCAAGGTGCGGCGTTTTTGGGAAACTGCGGAAAAGGCTCCGGGAATATGATAAACGGCTTGATTATTCTGCTTGAATATGGTATAATATGATGAATAGTGATGACCGCAGACCTGCCCTGTGCAGCAGAAGGGAGTGATAGCCCTTGGAGTTCATACGACAGCACCAGCTTGATATAATGCTCATACTGATAGGCATATGTGCAATACTGCCCGTGTTCGTGCTGATCTCAAAGTCACTTTCACGCAGGCGCAAGCATGCACTTATCCTTATGGAGATGAGTGCGGCGCTGCTATTGCTGGCGGACAGGTATTCATACATTTACAACGGGGACACGTCGATGCTCGGCATTGGCATGACACGGACCTGCAATTTCCTCGTTTACTCGTTCCTGCTCGTGCTCATATATGCGTTCGAGCTTTATCTTATCGACCTTTACAAGAACGAGGGTCAGGCAGAGGTCATACCGAAAGTCCTGCGGGTGTCAAAGATAATAATCCTGTTCGGCGAGATAATGATCATCATATCGCAGTTCACAGGAATTTATTACACATTTGATGATTCAAACCACTATCAGCGCTCATCGCTGTATGTTATAAGCTACATCATACCGCTGGTGCTTATGATACTTAACATCATAGGCATAATACAGTTCATCAAAAAGCTCAGTTTTCTGCAAAAGACCAGTCTTCTGCTGTTTTCATTCGTTCCGCTGATCGCATCGGTGATACAGCTGTTCACAAACAACGTATCGCTTATCAACATCACGCTGGTAGGACTTGTAGTGCTTTTGTACATCTTCTCGCTGGTGGACATGAACAATGCTGTTGACAAGGCAAATCAGCAGGAGATCCAGCTGCTCAAAGACGGGCAGAAAAAGATGCAGCTGATGTTCCAGGAGACAGCATCTGCGCTTGCAAGTGCAATAGATGCAAAGGACAAATACACGCACGGTCACTCGTCGAGAGTTGCGATATATTCGGAAAAAATAGCAAAGCTTTCGGGCAAGAACGCTGAGGAGTGTCAGGATATCTTCTTCGCCGCACTTCTGCACGATGTAGGAAAGATAGGCATACCCGATGATGTGCTCAACAAAGAGGGAAAGCTGACAGATGAGGAGTTTGCGATAATCAAGACGCACCCTGTTATCGGGCAGCAGATACTTTCGAGTATCAGCGATTCGCCGTCGCTGAGCATAGGTGCACATCACCACCACGAAAGATATGACGGAAAGGGTTATCCCGACGGTCTCAAGGGCGAGGATATACCCGAGATAGCAAGGATAATCTCGGTTGCAGATGCGTATGATGCAATGACCTCAAAGCGAAGCTACCGTGACCCGATGCCGCAGCACGTTGTGCGTGAGGAGATAGTAAAGGGCAGCGGAACGCAGTTCGACCCCGAATATGCAACAGCGATGCTGCACCTTATCGACCTTGACACAGAGTACGACATGATAGAAAAAGAGGAAAGCACAACGGTCAGCGACAGCAGTGAGCTTGTCTGCAAGCAGCTGCGTTCAGTCGTTTCAAGCGGCGTGCTCATCACCGATTCATTCTCGGAGATAATCTTTACGGGCAGGGTCATCGACATGGATAAACTGACCGAGGACAGTCTGCCGACGCTGATACTGTTCGACTCGCTTGACGGTAATGCGCACGACACGGATTATCTGAGAAAGATAACGAACTATTTTGAATACGGAACTATCCGCATAGACGGAAAATGCGACTGCCCCGGCGTGAGAAAGATAAAGAGCACGGTCACGGAGCTTGACACGATAACTCCGCAGGAGTACAGGCAGGATATCAAGAAAGGCATACGCTACACGATAGATGCGGTGAGGTTTGAAGACCACGTTCTGATAAGGCTGGTGACATGGTTCAAAAAGATCGAGCTGACGATAGCAATGCCCGACAGCACAAGGTTTGCATACATTGCGCTGACGGGAAGCAACACGGTGATGTCGTCGATACAGATAAACCGTTCGGATACTGACATTTCGGCTGATTACATCACCCGTATCGCAGAAAAGATAAGCTATATCAACGTGCCGCAGGGCGACATACCGAACGTACAGATAGACGGCTGGCGCAAGGCGGCAACGGGCGGTATACCCGTGCACGACGGAATGAAGATAACCTTCCACACGATGAGCCTGCCGACTGCAAGGCTGATATGGCACTGCCCGTTCATCGACCTGTTCTATTCTGACGACAGGAAGATAGAGGGCGAGAATTACCGTGAGTTTGCTCTGATAAGACTTGACGGCGAGAGCTGGGAAGCAGACGAAAAAGCCGAGAACAAGATGCGGTACTCGCTGACTGACGAGTTCAAAGGGTGGGATGACTGGAAAGAGCGCAACAAGCAGGGCCTTGAATGCACGGTGACGTTTGAGAAAGACGGCGACACTATCATCGTAACAGGCGAGCTTGGCGGCGTTGTCACCCGAAGCACGACGACGATAAACGATGATGTGAACATAGTTTATGCGGCGCTGACGGGCGACCAATGTGCGCTGACGAACATACGGATACAATAGGATATGACACAAGCCCGAGGACGAAAAAACACGTTCCCGGGCTTGTTTTTATTTGTTATGACAGGCTGCATCAGGCAAGGCAAATCTGAGCGCTGCTGATGCCGCTGGGGTCTTTGCTGATGACTATCTGGTTATCGATGCGTGATTTGAGGGCATCGACGTGGGAGATTATGCCGATAAGGCGGTCGCTGTCGGCAAGGCTGTTAAGGGCGTTCATTGCCTGTTCGAGCGAGTCGCTGTCGAGCGAGCCGAAGCCCTCATCGACGAACATGGTTTCAAGTTTCACGCCGCCTGCGCAGGACTGTATCTCGTCGGAAAGACCGAGCGCAAGCGAAAGAGATGCCTTGAATGACTCGCCGCCCGAGAGAGTTTTGACGCTGCGGGCTGCGCCGATATAGTGGTCGATGACATCGAGGTCAAGGCCGCTCTGCGTCTGCTTGTTTTCGGACTTTGCGCGGCGGACAAGCTCGTACTGTCCGCCTGTCATCATCATGAAGCGGGTATTTGCCCGTGCGATGATGCGCTCAAAATAGGTCATCTGGATATACGCTTCGAGCGTAATCTTTTCCTTGCCGCTTATGGTGCCGTTTGCTGTGTCGGAAAGGGTCTTGACCCAGCTGTACTGCTTTTCGAGCATGGCAAGCTCGCTTGATGTCGAGAGGATATTCTGCAGGACGGTCTTATTTGTTTCAAGGCGTGAATGTATCTGCTTGGCAAGCTCGTCAAGCTCACGGGTCTGCTGCGAAAGCGCAGTTCTCTGCTCGGTCAGCTTGCTCTTATCAAGCTCGCTGTCCTGCGAAAGCTGTTTTTGCAGGCTCTCGACCGATGCGGCGAGCGCTTTTATCCTGCTCTGTGAGTCGTTGTGGTTTTTAGATGCGGTCTCAAGTGCGGCTTTGCGCAGTGTTATCTCTTTGGAAAGGCGGTCTATCTGCGCTTGTGCGTCCTTTTTGCCAGCAAAGCGCAGGGTGCTCTGCATCTGCTGTGCCTGCTTTTTCTGCTGGGCTATCTGTGAGCTGAGCGCTGCGCAGTCCTTTTCTGTCTGTTCGAGCGACTGCTGGAGCTTTGCGAGCTTTTCCTCGTTTTCGGGTATCAGCTTTTCGAGCTTGTGCTTGGAAGAAAGGTTTTCGTCTTCCTGTTTTATCGCCTGTTCAAGCTCGCTTATCTTTGTTTTCAGGGCTGAGACTTCGGCATTTATCGTTTCGCCGAGGTCTTTTTTCTCACCGCCGAAAAGCTCGGTCATCTGCTTTTTGTATTCATCGAGCAGCAGGCTGTATTCTGTTTTTGCGGCACTGCATTTTTCACTTTTTTTCTGTGCATCGGACTCGGCATCTGCTCTTGCTTTTTCGGCACGCTTGACGTCCTGCTGGGAGGGTGCATTTGCCGAGACAGCGGCTTTATGCGGATGCTCGGTCGAGCCGCAGACGGGACAGGGCGCACCGCTTTCAAGGCTTTGTGCGATGATGCCTGCCTGCTCACTGAGAAAGGCTGTGCTCAGCGCATCGTAGTCACGGCTGCACTGCTCTTTTTTCTGCAGAGCCTGAGTCATCTGCTCACGCAGTTTTTCGTAGTCCTGTTTCTTCTGTTTCAGATTCTTGTGCTTTTCGATGAACTCGCCGAGGTCTTTAAGGCGCTGCCCGGCTTTTTCCTTTTCACCGTTAAGGCGCAGCCGGTTCTCGCCCGCATCTGAAAGCTCTTTGAGCTGTGCTTTGTCCTTTTCGATGAGCGCTTTGAGGTCGGTATGCTGCTGTTTTGTTCTGCCGAGCTGCTTTTGTTCGTCGGACAGTTTTTTCTCTGAGTCGGCGATAGCTTTTTGCAGCTCGTCGAGCGCATCGTAGCTTTCAAGTTCAGCTTCGAGCGTTGCCTGCTCTTTGGAGAGCTTATCGGTTTCGGGTATTTTTGCGGTCTGCTCGTCAAGCTCTTTTTTGAACATCTCCGAAGCTGCCTTTTCCTTTTCGAGCTTGGTCTTATCCGCCGCTATCGCTGCGAGAGTTTTTTCACGGGTCTCTATCTTTCCGAGGTCGGAATTTACGCCCTCGAGCTGTTTTGCGGTCTGTTTCTGCGAAAGGGCTATCTTTTCGTTCTGCTGTTCGTCCTGCGATATCAGCTTTTCGAGCAGTCCGGTGGTATCCTCTATCGGCAGATCCTCGTTCTTTGCCCTATCGACAAGCACGCTGAGCGGTTCGTCCTTTGCAGTGACGATGCCGTCGATATACTGCCTGAGGCTATTGCGCTTATTTGCGCATTTGCCGTACAGCTCAGAGGACTTGGCTTTTATATTGTTTTGCAAAGACGAGTAGATGCCTGTGCCGAATATCTTGCTGAAGATAGCCATTCGCTCGGGAGTCGGCGCAAACAGCAGCTTCTGGAAGTCGCCCTGCGCTATCATCGCTATCTGCTTGAACTGGTCGCAGGTGATGCCCATTATCTCCTCGACACACTTATCGACGTCGTTTATCTTAGTCACCACACGTCCGTCGGGATAGGTCAGCACTGCCTCTGCTGGTCTTTCCCTTGTGCCCTCGCCTCTCAGCTTGGGTGCCATATACTTTGGTCTGCGCTTGACTGTATAGACTTTATCGGCGTAGGTGAACACAAGCTCGACCTCGGTGGGCGTTTCGGGGTCTGCATATTTTGAGCGCAGCATGGACGCATCACGGTTATCGCCGCTTGCTCTGCCGTAAAGCGCAAAGGTTATGGCATCAAAGATAGTCGTTTTGCCTGCGCCTGTGACGCCGGTGATGAGATATATGCCGCCCTTGCCGAGCTTGTCCATATCGAGCACGGTCTTGCCTGCGTAGGTGCCGAAGGCGGTCATTGTGAGTTTGATCGGTCTCATTGCTTTGCCTCCCACGTTTTTTCGATCATTTCGGTGATGAACCGGGTTTGCTCATCGCTCATCGGCTGGTTGTTCTGCTTTTCGTAGAACTCGGAAAACAGCTCGAGCGGAGATTTTTCCCTGACATGCTCGTCGGCTGTCAGCACGGAGTTTGAACGGGTGCGCTTGTTGTCATAACTGAGCTTCATCAGGCGCTTGTATATCGAGCGAAGTTTGCCTATTGCATCGGGGATATCCTGCTCGTCGGTGAGCGTGATGTGCGTATAGTCCTGCTGATAGGATGTGCCCTCATAGAACGCTTTGCTCGTTACCTCGTCGTAGCTGCCCTTGAGCTCGACAAGGTCGTGAAGCGGTTTGAGCGGTATTGTGCGGATGCTGACGCTGCCTTTCTCGGCAAGCTCGACTACCGTGACGGACTTGGTATGCTTTGATTCGGAGAAGGAATATTTCAGCGGTGTGCCGCAGTAGCGCACGGTATCTTTTCCGCAGTTCTGCGCAGCGTGAAGATGCCCGAGGGCAACGTAATCGAACGGCTCGAACACGCAGGCATCGACGTTGTCGGTGCCGCCGACGGATATCTCCTCGGAGTCGCAGCGGTCTGCGCCTGTGACGAACTGGTGGGTGATGAGCACATTGCGCCTGCCTTTGTCGACGTTCATTTTTTCTATTGCACAGCGCATAGCATCGGTATAGGTCTTTATCTCCTGCCCTTCGGCATAACGGCTGACGTGGGCAGGCTTGATGAACGGCAGCATATAGATGCCGACCTCGCCGCAGCTGTCGGACAGCACTACGGGGTCTACCCTGCCGTCGTAAACGGGTGCGATATGTATGCAGTCGATGAGCAGCTCGCCGTAGCTGGTGAGCCTTTCGGGCGAGTCGTGGTTGCCGCTGATGACAAATATCTGCGTATCAAGCTCGGAAAGCCGCACGAGGAACTTGTTAAACAGCGTGATAGCCTCTGTCGAGGCAACTGCCTTGTCGTAGACGTCGCCTGCGATGAGCACGCCGTCGGGCTTTTCATCTTTGATGATGCCGATGATGCTCAGCAGGATATGCTGCTGGTCTTCGATAAAGGAATACTCATTGAGCCGCTTGCCCAGATGCAGGTCTGACAGGTGGATAAGTTTCATTTTTTGCACCTCACGTTCGTTTTTTAATGGGTCATATTTATTATAGCACATATTTTTTCGTTTGTCAGCCGTTTTTTTGGACACAAAAAAGGCGCACATCTCTGCACGCCTTTAGTTTTGTTGTTATCAGATGCTTGCCTTTGCGATGACGCCGATAAGTTCATCGGTAACTGCGCCTGTGCCGCCGAAAGCGGTCAGCTTGGCAGGATTCTTGGTCTTGAGATAAGACTTCTGGCAGTCGATCAGGTACTTGCCGTCTGCAAGGAACAGAGGCTGAGCGGTCTTTGCTGAGTAAACGCCGCCTGCGAGTGCATCAGGGAAAGTAGAACCCTTTGCGATGCAGATGCCGTCAGCTGTCAGCAGTGATTTGAATGTGGTGTTTACGGATGTGCAGGTCTCATATCTGTTTGCGCCTGCGATTCTCTTAAATGTGGATCTGCCGCATGCTTTTGCTGCCATGGCAGCCATCTCGTCGGTGATAACTCCTGTGCCGCCGATAACGTAAGCGGTACCGATCTTGCCCTTCATATCCTTGAGGTAAGCTTCTGTATCAGGATTCAGCGCGCCGTTCTTGGTCAGGTAGATTATCGGTGCGCCCTTTCTGGCTGCTACGCTGCCGATAGAAAGTGCGTCTGCAAAGTTATCGGAGCAAACGAAGAATACTTCTGTCGGGAAGTTGAGTTTCTTTGCGATAGCGGTAGCTGTGCCGAAACGTGAGTTGCCAAATACACGCTCTACGTTTGTGACCTTGGTACACTTTTGTTTAATTGCGGTAACTACCTTGTCGCTGACAGCGCCCACGCCGCCGAGGATGTAAACGTTCTTTGCGCCGAGACGGTTTATCTCAGCGATAGTGCCTGCGTCGATAATATCCTTGCTTGTCAGAAGGATAGGTGCTTTCTTTTCAAATGCGAACGGAACGCCTGCGAGTGCATCGGCAAAGTTAGTGCCGTTTGCGAGAACGACATTCACTGCGCTGCTTTCGGTCTTTGAGATAGCGACAGCTGTGCCGTATCTGTTAGCGTATGGCTGTTCGCCTGCAAGGCGTGTGATAGCGTTCTTTGTGGTCTTGGTGACAGTTGTGCCACAATCAGCGCAATTGCCTGTCTGTGTTGAGGTCTTTGCCTTGGTGTCATATGCAGTGGTTCTCCAGTTTTCGCCGGTGTGACTCTTTTTAGGGGTCGTATCGCTTGTTGTGGTTTTACCGCAGTATTTGCAGATGTGGGCAGTATAGCCTTCAGCCTTGCAGGTAGCAGGAACGACAACAGCTACATTGAGGCATTTGTGAGTTGAATCCAGCACGGTAAATTTAACACTGAATTTGCCTGCATATCTCTCGGCTACGCTGCCAAATGAGCTGTAAATAGTGCATGACGGATCTGTGCCGTATATATTTTTTTTGCTGTCATATACACATCCGAAAGCATGCTCCTGTATCTCGTTAAGCTCGTCGGCAGGGATATAGATACTTGTATAATTTCCGCAGTTAATGAAAGCATCTTCACCTACTGCTCTGAGCTTTTCACAGAAATCAACAGTGGAGAGTTTGGAACAATATGAGAATGCCTTCGGACCGATAACCTCAACGCCTGAGAGAATAGCAGTTGTCAGAGCAGAACAGCCTGCGAATGCGCTTGTGCCGATAGTCGTTGTGCTTGGCATAAGAACTATTCTTGTAAGGGATGTACAATCCTCAAATGCGCTGTCGCCGATAGTTTCGAGGCTTGCGCCGAATGTAACGGAATCAAGAGCCTTGCAGTTCATAAATGCGTTGCTTGCGATAGTCTTTACGCCGTTGCCGAGGCTTAATGTTTTAAGAGATATGCAGTCCTTGAACGCAGCCTGGCTGATGCTGTTAACGCTGCCGGGAATGGTAACGCTTGTGAGAGCCTTACAGCCTTCAAATGAACTTGTTCCGATAGCAGAAATTGTGTTGCCAAAGTTCACTGTGGTCAGTGCTGAACAATCCTGGAACGCATAATTATCAACAGTTGCAGATGCGCCGCTTCTGATAGTAACTGTTTTAAGACTTACGCACTCTGAAAAAGCGTATTCGCTTATCTGAGTAACGCTTGCGGGGATAGTAACGCTTGTCAGTGATTTGCACTGCTTAAAAGCATTTTTGCCTATCTTTTTAAGGTTCTTGCCGAAGTTGACAGCAGTCAGCTGAGGGCAATACAGAAATGACCTCTCACCTATTTCTGTGACAGTGTCTGGGAAGGTCACACTTTCAAGTGTATTACTCATTATAAACGCACTGTGAGCGATTTTTGATACGGTCTTGCCGTTGATGGTCGACGGGATAACAAGTGATTTTGCGGTGCCGTTGTACCCGGTTATCTGTACGGTGCCGTCGCTGAGCGCCGAATACTGATAGGAACCGTACGTTGCTGCGCTTACTGAAATGCTTGAGCTTTCAGTGATGAAGCCCTGCGGCAGAGCTGCTGCTGAGCCGAACACCAATGTCAGCGCAAGCACTGCTGATAAAACCTTTTTTTTCATGATACTCCTCCAAATACCTGCGTTAGCAGTTTTTTAACAAAGATTATTATACTACGTCACAATAATGCCGTCAACTAAATTCGGTCATTATGCGGTCAATTTTAGCGTTTTGCACAGCAACAGAGGCGTTTTGAGATACAAATACTATATTTGTGTCACTAATAAGAAAATGTTTTAACAGCAAAACAAAAAGAGCCGGCGCTGAGCCGTGTGATATGCGGCGGATAAATCGGGATTTGTTAACATTTTTACAGCAGGTGCAAAGTTGAAAACATTTTGATTTTTCTTTCAAATAAGGGTTGTAATAAATACACATTTATGTTATAATGGTGTCAAAGTAATTCTTATTTTCACATATTTAATGGTGTAGTAGCCCAAGGCGCAGAAAAACACGGCAAGGAGCTGACAAAAATGACTCTTCGGGAATTGTATTCACAGATAGGCGGAGACTACGAACAGGCGCTGCGTGTGCTGCGTATGGAGAAGCTGATAGACAAGCATATACG
>CAMYUO010000004.1 GCA_947302065.1 uncultured Clostridia bacterium
AGGTTTAGGAAGGGGGTCTGGGGGACAACCCTTCTCCAAAAGGGTTTCCCCCAGCAGCTCCGCAAACACTGATTTACCTCACGTTCAAAATGAAAAGCCCGAGAGCAGAAAAACATTTGCTCTCGGGCTGTTGTTTTGGGTTGTGTTCTTACAGGTCGCCTAAACGTTTGAACTTAATGCTGATAAGGTCAAGACCTGCAAGTCTGAAATGCAGTCTTACAACTGAGAAGCGTGAGAAGAAATAAGCGTGCTCGACGGTATGGCTGACAGGTTTGCCGCCTGTGCCGTTCCATGTGAATGTGCCGAACGATGTGCTCATGCTGAAGATAGTCACAGGCATCTGCGCCAACTCGCTTGCGGTGGAGCTTGCGGTCAGGGTGATGCTGTAAAGACCCGGCTTGGATCTTTCGATGGTAAAGCTGTAATCCATATTGGTGCAGACTTTTACATCCGAAAGGTCTATCTCAAGCTCGTCATCGACAAAGTAAACTCTGCTTGCGGCTTCCTCGTCGATAGTCTCTGCGGGCTTGCCCCCCACCTCGACTTTTTCGTCCTCGCCCATAAAGCGTTTCATTGCGTGGGTATCGAGCAGGAACGAGAGGATATTCTTTGCACAGCGCTGAAGCTCGGCTCTGGTCAGCCTGCCGTCTGCGAGTGCCTGCTGAACGTTGTCGGTGTGATCCTCGCCGTTTGCGCATACCATATAGACATCGTTCTGTGCTCTTACCATTGCGGCGAAGTTGTTTTTATCAGGCTCACAGCCGCGGTCATTGATGTTTGCCCACCAGTCTGTCATCGCAAAGCCGTCAAATCCCCACTGCTGACGCAGGATAACGGTATCGAGGTCGTAGTTGCCCGATGTCCACAGGTCGTTTACCTTGCCGTAGGTGGTCATAACAGAGCGGTTCTTGCCGCACTTTACAGCCATTTCAAAACCGCGCAGATATATCTCACGCAGTGCTCTTTCGCTGACGGCGGAATCGAGGAAATGTCGGTTTGTCTCCTGATTGTTTGCGCAGAAATGCTTGATAGTTCCCTCGACACCCTGACTGTGCAGACCACGAAGCTCGTGAGCTGCCATAACGCCCGTGAGGTACGGGTCTTCGGAGAAATACTCAAAGTTTCTGCCGTTTAACGGGTGGCGGTGGATATTCATACCCGGACCGAGCAGGCAGTCAACGTTGTTGGCTCTCATTTCAAGACCGAGCAGTGAGAAAAGCTCCATAACGAGCGATTTATTGAATGTCGATGCGATGAGCGTGCCGTTTGGCAGGCTGAACGCTTTTGTGCCTGTATCAAGGCGCATGCCCGACGGACCGTCAGAGCAGCAGCCGCAGGGGACACCGAAGTTTTTCAGGCTCTCGCTGACGCCGCCGAATGCTGCGGCAGTGCCCGGGGTGACCTTCGGAGAGCACATACCCTCACCACGCACGATGCAGTTGAGGTCGGTATCGGAAAGCTGGGCAACGAACTCATCGAGTGTGCATTTGCCGCTTTTTACATCTGCGAGCTTAAAGCCTTTATCGCCTGTGAAAGCTATCTCGGCGGGCAGTTCGTCTTTTATGCGCTGTGCTTCGTTTATCTTTGAAAGCGGAGCTTTTTCAAAGACCGGTGTGCCGTTCTTGTTTACCACTCTGTCAAATTCCATAACGGGAGCGAGTGCCTGCGAGAGCTGTTCGATGACCTTTGTCTCGTTGAGCTTGAATGCGCAGACCTCATCGGCATTGCGGACATCGCTGCCTGCATAGAGTTTATATGCGCCGCTTTCGAGCACCCACGCATAAGCGTGCCCTGTCACGCCGCTGTCGTCATAGCTTGCAAACTTTCTTTCCTCGACGGTTATGGTGAGCGTCTGCTCCTCGCCGGGAGCAAGCTCTTTTGTCTTTTCAAAGCCGCACAGCACTCTTGCAGGCTTGCCGAGCTCGCCCTGCGGAGCTTCGCAGTAGACCTGAACGACCTCTTTGCCTGCGCAGCTGCCGATGTTCTTGACTTTGGCGGTCACGGTGACAGCCTGTCCGTCATAGCTGCCGACGGCGCTTATCTCGAAATCGGTATAGGACAGACCGAATCCGAACGGATAGCGGACTTTTTCCTTTGCGAACGTTTCAAACCAGCGGTAGCCGACATAGATATCCTCGGTATAGAAATCCCTGTTCTTATCGTGAAAATACTTATCAGACGGGTAGTCGCTGACGTTATATGCGATGGTATCGGGCAGTTTTCCGCACGGGGAGACATCGCCGAGCAGCACTCTTGCTGCGCCTGTTCCGCCTGTCATTCCGCCCTGCCAGATATAAAGCACGGCTTCCGGCTCAAACTCGTCAACAAAGCTCATATCAATGATATTGCCGACATTGAGAACGACTATCATTCTTTTGAAATTCCTGCGCACGACAGCGAGCATCTCGTGCTCCTGCCCGGTGAGCTTATATGAGCCTTCGGTATTGCTGTTATCCTGCTCCTCGCCGGCAGTTCTGCCGATGATGACGAGAGCAGCCTGCGAGGTCTGCGCTGCCTTAGCGGCAAGCTCGTCGGGAATGGGCATTTCTTTCTGGCACCAAGGCTCACCGCCCCAGCCCTCACCGTAGTCGTGCGGGTTCTCTGCAAACCAGTCACGGTAGGTCTTCAAGACCTCTTCGTTGAGCTTTGCGCCTGCATCGAGCAGACCGTCGGTTATGCCAGTGACCTTAGCGACATTCACCATGCCGCCCGAGCCTGTTCCGCTTTTGTAGTAATCGAGCTGGATGCGTCCGAAAACTGCGGTCTCTTTATTTTTATCAAGCGGCAGTCCGCCCTGATTGCGCACGAGAACTGCGCCCTCGGCATTTACCTGTGCTGCTTTTTCAAGATATTCGTTCCAGTCAAGTTTTATCATGAGTTATCCTCCTTAAAGGTGATGTGTTTATTCTACTGAGATATAAGTTTCAGAAATTTCTTGTCGTTCATCTGCTCGTTGGTCAGATATCTGCCGTCGCAGAAAAGCGCATAGGTAGTTATCGGTGTGGGTGCGTTCTGTGCGGTCTGCTTGTCGGTGATGTGGACAGCTTTGAACTGCACGCCGTGTTCTTTGGCTGTCTGCTCGACAACGGGTACATATTTTGCATTGAACGGGCACTGGCTGGTGTAATACAGCACATAGCCTTTTTCATCGGTGTGCGGGTCTTTTGCGCACTGTTTGAACTGCGGTTTTTCTGCATTTTTATCAAATGGCAGATACCACAGCTGTATGCCGTTTGATGCCTCGTCACAGACCTCAAAGCCTTTATGCGCAAGATATTTCGGGTCAGCAAGAAACGGTTTTTTCTTTGCGCTTGACAAAATGCACAGACCCTTTTTGCCTTTGCTTTTGCTGTCTGCGATGCACTCGCCGAGCAGGTCGCTCGAATAGCCGTGACCTTTCATAGAGCCTGACACCCACAGGCAGTCGATATACATATAGCCGTCTGCATCTATCGGGTTCCACGCATTTTCGGCAGGGATATACTCGATGAAGCACTTGCCCCGCTGCTCGCTTTTCAAAAAGACAAGGCCCTCGTCAAAGCGCTGGGCGAGCCATGCTTTTTTAGACGATACCTGTATATCCTTATTGTTTGAGATGGCACAGCAGATGTGCTCGCTCTCAAGATTATCCTTGGTAACGGTGATATACTGCATAATAAAGTTCTCCCGAGAAAAATTGTTGATAATATTCAAACCTTGATTATATTATAACGGATTTTTGTCAATAATGCAAGATGTTTTTTGAAATTGATGAGATTTGTTTTTGAAATAACAATAGGTAGGAAAATTGACAAAAAGCGCAAGAATGTGATATAATTCTAAGGCGCAAAGTGATACTATCTTTATAGAAGAAACAGAACAAAAGGGAGAATGAAAGAAGGGGAGCAAAGTGGCTATAGACAAGAAATTATATAAAAAGCTGTTTTCGATAGTTGCGCCGATAGCGTTCCAATATCTGACGGCGTCGCTGGTCACGGCGAGCGATGCGTTCATGCTTGGATTTCTCGATCAGGATTCGCTTTCGGCATCGTCCCTTGCTGGACAGGTGCCGTTTGTTTTTAGCCTGTTTTTCGGGTCGTTCGTGTTCGGACTGACGGTGCTGGCGGCACAATACTGGGGAAAAGGCGACAAAAGATCGGTCGGGGAGATACTTGCGATAACGATGCGATACTGCCTGCTGGTGGGTGCGGTGTTCACGCTGGCGTGTCTTATCTGCCCGAGGCTGATAATGCATATTTTCACATCGGACGATGCGCTGATAACGGAGGGTGCGAAGTATCTGAGAATGGTATCGCCGCAGTTCCTGCTCAGCGGTTTCACGCAGGCATACTACGGCATAATGAAAGTCTGCGACAGGGCAAAGCTAAGCTCGGTCATCGGATCGGCATCGGTGTTTGTGAACATCGGGCTGAACGCACTGCTCATTTTCGGTGTGTGGATATTCCCGAGAATGGGCATAAGAGGTGCGGCGCTGGCGACAGACCTTGCGAGAGTGTTTGAAACGGTCGTTGTCATCATCGTGGTGGCAAAGGGCAAATGCCCGAAGCTGAACATAAAGCAAATGTTTAAAACGCAGACAAAATTTCTGCACAAGGACTACTGGAAATACTCGCTGCCGCTGCTTTTCAATCAGCTTGGCTGGGGCGGCGGAGTGACGATGTACTCGGTGATAATGGGACATCTCGGCAGCGACGCTGTTGCGGCGAACTCGATAGCGAGCATAGTGCGTTCGATGATAGCGAGCTTCTGCTGGGGCATCGCAGCAGGTGTGGGCATCATTCTCGGTATGATGCTCGGCAAGGGCGAGCTTGAAAAGGCAAAGAAAGCAGGCGGCAGCTTTGTGCGTGCATCGCTTGTGATAGGCGTTTTGTCGGGCGTTGTGATACTTGCGCTGACACCGATAGTGCTTGGCGTGATAAAGCTTGAGCCGACGGCACAGCATTATCTGAAATACATGATGCTGTTTGCGGCGTATTACATAATTGGCAATTCGCTGAACTCAACGGTCATCGGCGGCATTTTCCCGTCGGGCGGTGATACCAAGTTCGGTATGATATGCGACAGCGTGACGATGTGGGCGGTGATACTCCCGATAGGTTTCTTCTGCGCATTCGTTCTCAAACTGCCTGTGCTGGTGGTCGCAGTGATACTCACGCTGGACGAATTTGTCAAGATACCGTGGGTATACAAGCATTATATGAAATACAAATGGGTGAAGAACATCACAAAGGAAAACAGCGAATAAAGTATCGGGAGATGAGCTTTTGCGGCTCATCTCTTTTTTTGCCGTGATAAAGTCTTAAAAAAGTCTTAAACACCTTAAAAGAGGCTTAAATGCGTTGACTCAGCGTACTTTGAGGATTATACTATATAATAGAAAAATATTGGCGATAATAGAAAAATATTGGCGGGAGGCAAAAAATGAAAAAGAAAATACTTGCTGCGGCGCTTGCGGTCTGCATGACATTCGGCTCTGCGGCTGCGCTGCCGAGGACGGTTTTTGATGATGTCGGCGGCATAACGGTCAGTGCACAAACTGTAGACAGCGATTTTACTACCGGTACTCTTGAAGACGGCACGCTGGCGATAACCGGTTACAAAGGAAATGGCGGCACGGTCGTTGTTCCGTCGGAGATAGGCGGAAAGAAAGTAACAAGGATACAGGGCACGGCTTTTGACGGTGATTATAAAAAATTTGAAAGCCCGACAAAGATGATCATCTCAGAGGGCATCAAGTTCATCGACGTCAGTGCGATCTGTGGCTGCGATAAGCTCGAAAGCGTGGACCTGCCGAGCTCGATCGAAGATATAGAGATCCTGAATTTTATAAAGTGCAGCAAACTCAAAGAAATAAATGTTGCCAAGGGCTGCGAGAATTACTGCTCTGTAGACGGTGTGCTTTACACCAAGGATTATGAGTGGCTGCAGGTTTGCCCTCAGGCAAAAACAAGCATAACGATACCCGGCGGTGTCGAGTACATCTGCACTTATGCATTCTGGCACAGTCCGATGACGAGTGTGACGCTGCCGGAGAGCCTTGAGCAGATCGGCGCACGTGCATTCAAAGGCAGCAGGATAAAAAGCCTGCATATCCCCGGAAAAGTCACATATATCAGCTGGGACGCTTTTGATGAATGTGAAAACTTTGAAGGTTTGACTGTTGACAGCAGCAATGGAAGATTCAGTGCTGATGACGGCGTGCTGTATAGTAAGGATAAGACCAAGATCGTACGGTGTCCGGGCAAAAAGAAAAGCCTGACGCTGCCAAACACGGTCAGAACTATCGGAGAGTTTGCATTTACACAAACCGAGATAGAAAGCATGATCCTGCCCGACAGCGTTACAAGCATAGAAAGATGGGCGTTTGATCAGTGCAGTGCCATCAAAAGCGTGACGCTTTCAAATAATATAATAAACATAGATCATTCTGCGTTCAGCAGATGTGATAGCCTTAAGAAGATAACTATCCCCGCCGGCGTCAAGACCGTTGGTGAGTCTATGTTTTATGGGTGTACGAGCCTTGAAAGTGTAAATATAGGATACGGCGTTGAAAAGATAGAAAAGGAAGCCTTTTTTCACTGTACGGCGCTCAAAAGCGTGAAGATACCGTCGAGCGTGACGTCAATAGGCACTCATGCGCTCGGATATTACGATGCTGCCCCGAACAGTTCTACTAAATATGAGAAGGTCAGCGGCTTTACTATCTGCGGCGTGAAAGGCTCGGCGGCTGAAAAGTATGCAAAAGAAGAGGGCTTCGCATTTGAGGATATTTACCGCCCTGTGCGGCTTGCAGGCAGAAACAGATACGAAACTGCGGCTGTTATCTCACATAACACGAAAAACAGATCGACCGCTGTCATACTTGCAAGCGGTGAGGGATACGCTGATGCGCTGGCAGGCGTGCCGCTGGCAAAATATATCGGCTCACCGGTACTGCTGACGCCAAAGAACAGCCTCAGCAAAGATGCGCTTGCGGAGATAAAGCAGAGAGAAGCAAAGAAAGTCATTATCCTCGGCGGCGAGGGCGCTGTCAGCAAAAATGTTGAGAACGCACTGAAAAAAGAGGGACTCAAGACCGTTCGCCTTGCGGGCAGCAACCGTTACGGCACAGCAGTTGAGATAGCAAAGAATATGGACGACGAACCGAAAGAGGTGTTCTTTGTGAGTGCAGGCGGATTTGCCGATGCACTTTCCGCAGGTGCGGCGGCGGCTCTGAAAAGTGCGCCGATGATCTATCTCGGCAAGGACGGCGACCTTAATGCTGATTCAAAGGCGTATCTTGACCAGCTCGGAAAGAAAGGCTGTGTCAAGAAAGCGTACGTTATCGGCGGCACGGGCGTTATCAGCGATGCGATGATGAAAAAAGCCGCATCGGCTCTCGGTCTGAAAGCGGGAACGACTGTGCAGCGTATCGCAGGCAGCGACAGATTTGAAACCTGTCTTGCTGTAAACAAGACATTCAAGAGTCTGTTCACAGGCAGGATGATATGCGTTTCAACGGGACTCGATTTCCCCGATGCACTGGCAGGCGGCTTTTACGCTGCGGAAAACAAGGCGTTTATGCTGCTGGTGGGTAATACGCCGGGCGCTGATCAGAGATCTTTCCTTTCGGGCAGGAACAACTACTCGATGACAGTATTCGGCGGCACGGGTGCGGTCAATGAAGGACTGCTTACACAGATCAGCAACGCAAGGTACGAGACAAAGAAATAAGATGAAGATGCCGATCAAACGGCATGCGGAAACGTATATATGGAGGCAAATGGTATATGAAAAAGAAAATACTTGCGGCGGCTCTTGCCGTTTGTATGTCTTTCGGTATGGCGGCAGCGCTGCCAAGGGCAGTTTTTGATGATGTCGGCGGAATTTCGGCGAGTGCGGACAGCAGCGGACTTTATACGCAGACTCTCGAGGACGGCACGCTGGAGATAACCGGTTACAGAGGCAAGGGCGGTACGGTCACTGTTCCGTCGGAAATAGCCGGAAAGAAAGTAACGAGGATCGGACAGTCGGCATTCGACTGCGGATTGTATGACTATACAGTCAGCCCGACAAAGATAATCGTTTCAGAGGGCATCACGCATATCGGTCAGTATGCGTTTTACGGCTGCGACAAGCTCGAAAGCGTGGAACTGCCAAAATCACTGAGTCATATGGATAACGCTGTTTTTCACGGGTGCGTTAAGCTGAAAGAGATCAACGTCACTGCGGGCGGACTGTCTTACTGCTCCAAAGACGGCGTGCTTTACACCAAGGATTATAAGGAACTGGTGCATTGCCCTCAGACAAAGACAAGCATAACGATACCTGACGGAGTCGAATACATCGGTCTTATGGCATTTGAGTCAAGTCAGATAACGAGCGTGAAGATACCCGACACAGTTACGGTGATAAAGGGATATGCTTTTCAATACAGCAGGCTCAAAAGCGTGAATATACCTAAAAACACCGAATTCCTCGGTTCTAAAGTATTTTATGACTGCGAGGACCTTGAAAGTATAACTGTTGACAGCAGCAATGAGGATTTCAGTGCTGCTGACGGCGTGCTGTATAATAAGAAAAAGACCACCCTGATACAGTGCCCGACAAAAAAGAAAAGCCTGAGAGTTCCGGACACAGTCAGAATTATCAGTGAAGATGCGTTCGGAAGCTGCAAAATTGAAAGCGTGGTCTTGCCTGACAGCATTACTAAGATAGAGCGGTATGCGTTTACCGAATGCAAAAATCTCAAAAGCGTGAAGCTCTCAAGAAACATCACGGACGTGGGCGAGTATGCGTTCATGAACTGCAGCGGTCTTACGAGCGTAAGTATCCCGGGCGGAGCCGTTGGTCCCGGAATGTTTATGCACTGTGAAAATCTTTCAAGCGTGAATATAGGATACGGCGCTTCACTGATAAAAGATGCTGCGTTTTACTTTTGCCCGAAGATCAAAAGCGTGACTATCCCGTCGAGCGTTAAGTCGATAGGTCAATATGCGTTCGGTTATTACAATACTGACCAGCAGGATATAATCGTAAAGCGTGACGATAAGGTCAGCGGATTCACTATCTGCGGCGTAAAGGGCACGGCGGCTGAAAAGTATGCAAAGGACAACGGCTTCAAGTTTGTAGCAGTGCCCGACGTCAAGCGCCTTGCAGGCAGCAACCGATATGACACGGCTGCGGTCATCGCACAGAATATGCTCAACAGGTCGAGCGCAGTTATTCTTGCAAGCGGTGAGGGATACGCTGATGCGCTGGCAGGTGTGCCGCTGGCAAAATATCTCGGCGCACCGATACTGCTGACGCCGAAAAACAGCCTCAGTCAAGAGGCTCTCGCTGAGATAAAGCGCAGGGGAGCGTCAAAGGTCATTATCCTCGGCGGAGAGGGCGCTGTCAGCAAAAATGTTGAGAGCGCACTGCAAAAAGAGAAACTCAAGACCATTCGTCTTGCGGGCAGCAGCCGTTACGGCACGGCAGTCGAGATAGCAAAGAATATGGACTACAAGCCGACAGAGGTGTTCTTTGCCTGCGCAGGAGGATTTGCAGATGCGCTTTCCGCAGGTGCGGCGGCGGCTCTGAAAAGTGCGCCGATAATCTATCTCGGTAAGGACGGCGAGCTTAATGCAGAGACAAAGGCTTATCTTGAACAGCTCAAAAAGAAAAACTGCGTAAAGCAGGCGTATGTCATCGGCGGCACCGGCGTTATCAGCGACGGCATGATGAACAAGGCGGCTTCGGCTCTCGGTCTGAAATCGGGAACGACAGTAAAGCGCATCTGCGGCGCAAACAGATATGAGACCTGTCTTGCGGTGAACAATACTTTCAATAGTCTTTTCACAGGAAAGGAGATATGCGTTTCGACGGGACGCAATTTCCCCGATGCGCTGGCAGGCGGCGTTTATGCGGCAGAGAAAAAGGCATTCATGTTGCTGGCAGATGGAGCAGTGAGCGCAAATCAGCAGACATTCCTTACAAAGAATAAGGGCAGTCAGGTAACGGCGTTCGGCGGAAACGGCGCTGTGAGCGATTCGCTGCTCGGCAGTATTGCCAAGCTGGCAGGCAAGTAGAAATAAGAGATAAGAAATAAGATGTAAGAGGCTGGGACGACCGGAAAGAGTGTTGTCCCGGTCTTTAATTTTTGGCAGAACGTAAATCGGGATTGACTTTAAGCAATAAATCTGTTATTATTTATTTATACATATTTAAATCACAGATAAGTTGATTTTCGTAAAGGACGATATTATGATAAAAAGGCTTTTTAAACAGATGCTGCTGACACAGATACTCTCGTCGATGACGGTGACGCTGTGTATGCTCATCGACAGTATGATGATAGGACGTTTCCTCGGTGTTGACGCAATGACCGCTTACGGACTCGCCTCGCCTGTGCTGTTGGTATTTGCGGCGCTGGGCTGTCTGGTCTCGGCAGGCGTTCAGGTAATGTGCGGAAAAACTATGGGCAGCGGCGACAAGGAGGGCACGAATGCGTGCTTTACGATGTCGGTCGTGCTGTGGGCAGGCATCTCGGTGGTCGGACTTATCGCTGTGCTTTGTTTCACAGACCCGATATGTACGCTGCTCGGTGCAGGTGAGCCGGGACCGAACAACCCCGTTTTCGACCTGACAAAAGACTATCTGCGAGGCTTTATAATCGGTGCGCCTGCGTTCCTTGCGGCGCAGATAATGGTGCCGTATATGCAGATATCGGGCAGCAGGGTAAGGCTCGTTGTGGCTGTTGCGATGATGACGGTCGGTGATATCCTGTTTGATATACTCAACGTTACGGTGATAAAGCAGGGCACTTTCGGAATGGGTCTTGCATCGAGTGTAAGCTACTACATCGCATTCCTCATAGGTCTTGTATATTTCTTCAAGAAAAACTGTATTTTCAAGTTCAGATTCAAAACGATAAAGGCAAAGGTCTGCGCACATCTGCTGGTCGACGGCGTGCCGACGCTGATAAACCAGCTGAGTCTGGTATTTCTGACGCTGGTAATAAACCAGATACTGCTCAACGTCAGCGGAAACCACGCTGTTGCGGCATATTCTGTTATCTCGTCGGCGGGAAATATCTGTTATGCGTTCTCGTCGGGAATCGCCGCTGTTGCGCTTACGCTTTCGTCGATACTTTACAGCGACGGCGACAAGAAAGCGCTCAAAGACCTCGTAAAGATAATGTGCTTCTACGCTGTGATAATATGCTCGGCGGTAACGGCTATCGTGCTTGCGGCTGCAACGCCGATGGTAACGGTGTTCCTGACAGACCTTGACGCAAAGGACATGGCGGTCAGCGGACTGAGGCTGTTCGTGCTGTCGCTCGTGCCGTGTGCGCTCAACACGAGCTTCAAGAACTACTATCAGGGCATCGACAGGGTCAAGCTGACGATGGTTATATCGGTGTTCCAGAACTTCCTGCTTACTGCGCTGGCTGCGCTGCTGCTGAGCATGCTGTTCGGCGTGACGGGCGTATGGCTCGGATTCGTATGCGGCGAGGTGCTGACGCTGATAAGCATTTGTATAATGGTATTCGTGCGCAACAAGAAAGCCAAATTCAGTGCGGATAGCTTTGCTCTGCTCTCGGACAGGTTCGGTGAGGAGCTTGAGGACTGCTATGAATACTCGATAACAAATCCGGAGGAGGTCGTTATCGTTTCGCAGGAGGCATCTGATTTCTGCACCAAGCACGGACAGAGCACCAAGATAAGCTCGATGCTCGCACTTTGCATTGAGGAAATGGCGAACAACATTGTGCATTACGGTTTCAAGGGCAAAAAGGAACACAGTATAGATGTCAGGGTAATGATAATGAACGGCTCGCCCGTTCTGCGTATCAGAGACAACTGCGCAGGATTTGACCCTGTTAAGTTCGTGGAGATGCACGAGGACGAGAACCCTATCTCGCACATCGGCATAAGAATGGTAATGAAACTCGTAAAAGACGCAAACTACGTCAACTCGCTGGGACTCAACAACCTGACGCTGACGCTGTAATGGCTCGGGAGAACGGCTATGGAGATACTTTACATCAATTGTGCGGTGCGAAGCGCTTCGAGAACACGAAAGCTTGCCCGGCACCTGCTTGAAAAGCTCGACGGGAACGTTGCCGAGGTGCGCCCGAACGAGCTCGGGCTGCCCGTGACGGACGAGGAGCTTATAGACCGCCGCAGCAGGCTGAGTGCGGCAGGCGACTTTTCGGATAAGTATTTTGCGCCGGCAGTACAGTTTGCACAGGCGGATATCATCGTGATAGCTGCGCCTTACTGGGACTTGTCTTTCCCTGCGGCGTTAAAGGCGTATTTTGAGCATATAAACATACTCGGACTGACGTTTGCATACACGCCCGAGGGTGAGCCTGTCGGGCTTTGCAGGGCGAAAAAGTTGTTTTATGTCACGACGGCAGGCGGAAAGATATACTCCGACGAATACGGGTTCGGCTATGTAAAGGCGCTGGCGCAGACGTTTTACGGCATAAGCGAGGTAAAATGCTTTGCGGCGCAGGAGCTGGACATCATTGGCAATGACCCCGAGGACATTCTTGCGCAGGCAAAAATACAGATAGATGACTATTTCGGAAAATGACAGATAATATGGGGACTGCTGCATACAAGCGGCAGTCTTTTTTTTCAAAAACAATGGCTGATTTGTTGACAGACTTTGATGAATGTGCTATACTTAAATGAATAAGACACGGATGTTTTAGCGATTTTGCACAGCGTGTCGGTATCAACAAATAAACAATATGCTGTTTGTGCAGTCTGCACAGCAGAAAATCAAATAACGAAAGGAAGAATCACTATGACAGTTAACAAGAATCTGAAGGCAGATGCTCTGTCAGTAGCAGTTGAGGGAAGGATAGACACAACTACCGCTCCCGAGCTTGAAAAGGAGATAAAGGACTCACTTGGCGGCGTAAAGAAGCTGGTGCTCGATTTTGAAAAGGTGGAGTACATCTCATCGGCAGGACTCAGAGTGCTGCTTTCCACCCAGAAGATAATGAACAAGCAGGGTGAGATGAAGCTTATCAATGTAAGCTCCGATATAATGGAGATATTTGAGGTGACAGGTTTTTCCGATATTCTTACCATCGCCTGAACCGGACAGGAGGTAAAAATGAAGGAGCTTGATATAGTTGCAAAAACCGAAAATCTCGATGCAGTGACGGATTTTGTAAATGAGCAGCTCGAGGCAGCGGGCTGCCCGATGAAGATATTGATGCAGATAGACCTCGCTGTTGAGGAGATATTTGTAAATATCGCTAACTATGCATACTCGCCCGAGGAGGGACCTGCAACGGTGAGGGTGCAGACGGACAGCGAGAAAAGCACTGTCGATATCACTTTCATAGACCACGGTGTGCCTTACGATCCGCTTGCAAAGCAGGACCCCGACGTTACCCTCAGCGCAGAGCAGAGAGCTATCGGCGGACTGGGTATATTTATGGTGAAAAAGAGCATGGACGACGTAACATATGAGTACCGTGACGGTCACAACATATTGACGATCAAAAAAGGCATTGCCTGACCTGCGGAGGTAGATCATGAAGATTCAGGATCAGATGCAGTCATTTTTCCTGCGGAACAAATGGGTGCTGCCTCTGTGTTTCCTAACGTCAGCGACGCTGACGGTCATGGGCATAGCAATTTGCCTTGCCAGAGGTTTTTCGGATCTGCAAAATACCTTTACATTCAGCGTCGGTGCAGATGTTTTCTCGATGCTGGTGTGTACGGTGCTGCTTTACAGCTGTATACAGGATAAAGAGGGTGCGAGTATGCATACACGCACCTTTGTTCTGCTTATAATGATGACAAACTGCGTGCTGTTTTCGGATCTCTGCTGCTGGATGCTGCAGGGCGAGGCAGCGCTGAGAACGCTGGTGCTTGTGGTCAACGTGTTCAGCTTTACGAATGCGGCGTGCCTGCTGTACTGCTTCTGGCAGTATGTGTTCAACTCGCTGAACCTCAAGGAAAACCGGATAATGCGGGGCTGCGATCTGGTGCTCAACATACTTATGGTGCCGACGATCATAGCGTGCCTGTTGAACTTTGTTTATCCGCTGTATTTCAGGGTAAGCCACACGGGCGAATATCACAGAGAGCCTGCGTTCATGTGGAGCCAGACGTATCTTGCGATAGGACTTGTTTTCGTGATGATAGGCTTTTTCTTGTCAAAGGTGCCGATGAGGGAGCGTATAGTGACGATGTCGTTCGTACTTATCCCGATCGCCAACCAGCTGCTGACAAGGTACAAGTTCGGACTGACCACGCAGTATGCGGCGATGACGGTATCTATCGTGCTGATATATGCAAGGGTCTTTGCACAGAGACAGAAAAGGCTCGCATCAACACAGAAAGAGCTTTCGATGGCGTCGGGCATTCAGGCTGCGATGCTGCCGAGCGATTTCCCTGCGTTCCCCGACAGAAACGATTTTGACATTTATGCGTCCATGACACCGGCAAAAGAGGTCGGCGGCGACTTTTACGACTTTTTCCTGATAGATGACGACCATCTTGCGATGGTGATTGCCGATGTGTCGGGAAAGGGCGTGCCTGCGGCACTTTTTATGATGATGTCAAGGATCATGATAAAGAATTTCGCAATGATGGGCTATTCGCCGGCGGATCTGCTCGAACAGACCAACACGGCGATTTGTATGAACAACACCAAGGATATGTTCGTGACGGTGTGGTACGGCGTTATGGAGATATCGACGGGCAAGGTGACGGCTGCGAATGCGGGTCACGAATACCCGATAGTGCGCAAAGCGAACGGCAGCTTTGAGCTGATGCGTGACAAGCACGGCTTTGTGCTCGGCGGAATGGAGGATATGACATACCGTCAGTATGATTTCGAGCTTGAAAAGGGCGCAGCGCTGTTCCTTTACACAGACGGTGTTGCAGAGGCGACAGATGCGGAAAACAGGATGTTCGGCGTGGACAGGATGCTCGCAGCGCTCAACGCTGATGCGTCTGCGCCCCCGAAAAAGCTCATCGAGAACATGAAAAGCGAGGTAGACCGCTTTGTCGGCGACGCTGACCAGTTCGACGATCTCACGATGCTGGCAGTTTCACGATAGCCTGATATTTGTTATCTGACCGGGTGTGCCAAATCGGTGCGCCCGGTTTTTTGCGCAAATTGATAAGCCTTTGCAAAAGTGCACAAAAAACGTAGTCGTTTTTTGGCATCAAATAGGCAAACAGACGGATTTGCTTATTGACTTGATGATGATATAATGGTATAATAATTATGTCTAAATATCATCAAAATTGTGACCGTATTAATATCCGAGGAGGGCTTTTTGCGTGTTTACTTGGAATTTTCAATATATCTCAAAGGCAAGACTTGCCGAGACGTTCGGTCAGCTGAGGCTGAGCGCCGAGCAGGGCGATATACTTGTGCGCATACATACGGCGATACACGCTGAGGACGAGGCTGTTGACCTGGCTCGCTTTATCGCAAAACTCGTGCCGGGAGCACATATTTTCGGAACGAGCACATCGGCGGTCATTGCATGGGGCAGGCTGATACAGAACCAGTGCGTCATATCGGTCACACAGATGTCAAAGGGCAGGGTAAAAACTGCGCTTTTGCCGACGTTTGACGAGGGCGGCAATATGCTGGCAGTTGATGAGCTTTGCCAGAGCGTCAAAGACGCTGTTATCAGCGAGGACACAAAGCTGATGCTGACGTTCCTGACGGGAAAGTATCTCGATGTTTACAGCTTTGTTGAGCGCTGCAACGACTTTTTCCCCGGCGTGCAGATGATAGGCGGACTTGCCAATACGTCGGAGATAAATCTCAAAAAGTTTCTTGATTCGGGCTTTGTTTTCAACGAGAACGGCTGGAGCAGCAAAGGCATCGTGCTTGCGGCGATAAGCGGCAGCGAGGTGGAGAGCTACAGCTCGTATGCAACAGGCGTTGAGGTCATAGGTAAAGAGCGTGAGATAACCGATACGTTCGGAACGTGCATACTTACGATGGACGGAAAGGACGCAGCGAGCGAATACCGTGTGGGCATAGGCGACGAGCTGAAAACACGTCCGGAGCTGACAAATCTTTTCCCTTTCGTTTATTCGCAGACGAGCGATATTCCGATAATGGTGCGCTTTTCCGACGATATGAGCATAGAGGATATGTTCCCCGCAGATAACGAGCTCAACGAGCAGGCATACAGCGCACACGCAGGACTCGATACAGCCTCCAAGCGTGAGATGATAAATGCAAATCACAACGTTCAGGCGGGCAAAAAGCTCAAAAGAGCGTTTATTTACGACGGAAAGATAATTGCGGACAACCGTAAGCTGTTTCGGCATATCGAGAACTTTGAAAAAGCGGAAACTATTTTCGGATATTCCTGCATCGCACGTTCGATGATATATTCAAACTGCGTAAAATGGGAGCTTTCAGCCTATGAGAACTCTAATATCTGCGGCTGTATCACCGAGGGCGAGATAGCTCACGTTGACGGAAAGAACACGTTTGCGAACTGCTCGTTCGTGGTGTCGGTCATCGGTGAAGAGCCTGCAACGCAGATGTACAACCCATATGCTTTTTCGCATACCGACTCGCTGGCAGCGGACAACAGAGAGCTGCTTGCGTATCTGTATGATGTGGAGAACAAGCTGGTGAGCAGCGATCGTTATGTTGCGGCGGAGAGTCTTAAAAAGTTCGTAAGAGACTGCGAGCTGAAGCTGCTTTATTCGCAGACGGACGATATGCCGAATGCTGCGGCGCTGAACATGGACGTCAGGCTAAAAGGATATGACCGCTTGTGCGTGATAAACGTGTTCGATATGTCGAGCATAAGAACGGTTTTTTCTAGCCAGCTGATCGACCTGACATATAAAAATTACATATCAAAGTGCGTGAGCTTTGCAAAAGCGCACAAGTATGCGATATATCATATAAAGGACTGGATGGTGGCTGTGGCTGCGCCGTCGGATATGGTCGCACTTTCCGAGTTCATCGAGGATATGAAGCAGCTGCAAAAGGCTCTGTTTGCGGTGTCGGAGGAGTGCATCGCCATTGTTCCGATATTCAGCATCATAGACAACTGCTCTGACCGCAGCAGTTTTTCTGTCTACTATTCGACGCTTCTGGAAATGAAGCAGAAAAATATACAGTTCTATGTGCGTGACGCAAAGAAGGGTCAGCTCGACGAGGACAGTATCCGTGAGCGTTACCATATGGTGAACGTGATAAACTACGCTATCGCAAACGACAAGGTGATACCGTATTTTCAGGGCATTTACGACAACAAGGAAAAGTGCATAAACCACTATGAGTCGCTGATGCGCCTTGAGGACGAAAACGGCAAGGTGTATTATCCTGCCAGCTTCCTTGATGTTGCGAGAAGCTACGGTCTGCTCTACGACTCTATCTCGCAAAAGATGATAAGCAGGGTCTTTGAGCGTTTCAAGGACGTTGTCGGCAAGAGCGTGAGCATTAATCTTGAAATAAGAGATATCAAAAACCGGGAGCTTACGGATTTTATCTATGAGTTCCTTTCAACTGCAGAACACCCTGAGAATTTCGTCTTTGAGATACTTGAAAACGAGGATATTGACGATTATGACACGCTTATAGCTTTCGTTGACAGGATACACGACCTCGGCGGTCTTATCTCTATCGACGATTTCGGCAGCGGCTTTTCAAATCTGCAGCATATCGCAAGCATACGCTGCGATTATCTGAAAATAGACGGCTCTATCGTAAAAAACTGCTGCGAGGACGAACAGCTTGCAAACATCATCGCACTCGTTGCAGACTGGAAACGCCTGAGCAATAAGACATTCAGCATCATTGCCGAGTTCGTGGAGAATGAGGATATACAATCACTGCTGATGAAATTCGGGATAGACTATTCACAGGGCTATCTTTTCGCAAAACCCGAGCCTGAGATAGAGGGCTGACGGGCAGCTTAGTATCATTCGGAGGTCTTGCAGATGCGAAGCGCAAGAAAACGCAATACTGTTATAGGACTGGTCCTTGAGGAGATATACACTGATTTCTCGAAAGAGCTTATCCAGAGCGTCCTCGATGCCATTCCGCCAAAAAGGGATATACGTCTTGTCGTGCTTGCAGGCAAGTATGACCACGGTGACAGTACATATACAGACCATGTGTATAAAACGGTCTATAATACGATATTCAAGCTCAGTGAGCTTTGCGAGCTCGACGGGCTTATCATACATCTTGGCAGCGTGAGCAGTCAGCGGGGCGAAAGGCTGGTAGAAAAACAGCTTGAACGCTACAAGAGCGTGCCTAAGGTGTTCATCGCCTGCGATAATCCCGAGCTGCTGACAGTCAACTATGACAACGAAACGGGCATAAGGCAGGCGGTCGACCTGCTGGTCAACGTCAACGGGCTGACAAAGATATGTATGCTTGGCGGCAGAGACGACAACACCGACGCGCAGCTGCGCAAGGAGATATTCGCGCGGTGTCTGAAAGAAAACGGCATTGAGTTCACCGACAAAAACTATGTCCACAGCGGAATGTCGATAGAATCGGAAAAGAGGGCGGCTGAGCTGCTTGACAAAAATCCCGATGCACAGGCGATATTCTGCGTTAATGACGCTGTCGCAAAGGGACTTTACAACGTTATGGAGCAGCGTGGTCTTGTGCCGGGCAGGGACATACTTATATTCGGTTTTGACAATACGCATATGGCGGGCGAGATGATACCTTCGCTGTCATCGGTGGGACTTGCGGACTGTACGCTGGGAAAAAAGGCACTGGAGCTGCTGCTTAAAAAGCTCAGCGGCGAGGAGGTCAGCTCTGCGCTCGTGCCGACAAGACTTTACGGCAGGCAGAGCCTGCCTCACGAGATGTATGATTACAACTCCCTTGAGCTGCAGAACGTTGAAACGCAGTTTATCTACCGTATGTTCGATGACTGCTTTTACAGATACAAAAGCGAATCGAGAAGCAGGGAATCGGTTGACCTGCGCAGACTTTTCTATGAGTTCATATCAAGAATGCTCGGTGCGATAAAGCGCAGATATATGAGCCAGGAAGAATTTGAAGAGATAGGCTCGATGATAGACAAGTTCTTTGAAAAAGGTGTGATGCGTTATACCGATGCGGTCAAGCTGATAACCAGCACCGATAAGCTGATAGCTGGCGTGAACACCAAGATGAACGGCACGAATATGTTCGTCAACAGGCTGTTTGTGCGAATAAAGGACAGAGCTATCCTTGCGCTTAGCGAGCAGAATATCAAGGATAGCCAGAAGTTCATTTACGGCAGGGCAAATCTTCAGCAGTTCCTTATTGACGGTGTTGTCTATGCAAACACAAATCAGACCGGTCACGAGAACGTTATCCGCAATATTTACAAGCTGGGCATCAAAAATGCCGCACTTTATATGTATGACGAACCTGTTGTGTTCAACGGCTCTGAGCGTGCGATGTTCCCGGACTATGTGCGGCTGCGCTGCGTGATAAGATCCGGCGAGGTGTATATGCTGCCGATAGAGCGCCAGAAATGCGGCGTATATGAGATGTTCACACGCCTTGAGCTTCCGACAAAGTGCAAAGGCTTTGCGGCTCTGCCGATATTCTACCGTGACGTTATCTATGGTCTTTTCCTGTGCGAGCTGACAGATGACATCTACGACAGAGGCGAGTATATCGCTCTTGAGCTTGGCAGAACGGTCTATCTCAGCGATGAACAGGCTGTCATAAAGCTCGCAAACACCGATACGCTCACGGGTCTTTACAACAGACGGTTTTTCTACAACTATCTCAGCGGCGTTATCACCGAGCCGTTCCACATTATCTACCTTGATCTTGACTATTTCAAGGCGATAAACGATAATCACGGGCACGCAACAGGCGATGCGGTGCTCGTCAGAACGGCAGAGCTGATAAGGGAGTATTTCCCCGATTCGATGATAGCAAGGCTCGGAGGCGATGAGTTCGTCGTAAAGTATGACTCGACCGATCACGAGGAGGTCGCACGCATCTGCGGCGAGCTTGAAACACGCATCGAGCAGGAATTTGAAAAGTACGGCTGCGGCACGTCTTTGAGCTGGGGATCTGTCTTTACAGACGGAAACGGCTTTGATATCGACAAGCTGATGCAGCGAAGCGATATCAGAATGTATGAATCAAAGCGCAGCAAGCGCTGACAATAATTCGGCAAACGCCGATATTTCCGGAGGCATTAAGTTATGAGATCAAATGAATATATCCTGTGCAGTCAGGATTCAGACAACAGGAATATCCCGAACGAAGCGGAGAAAGTGGCTTTGCAGGGCAGGCTCGATGAAAAATCAGCGCTGAGGTTAAGGCTGCTGGCGGAGGAGCTTATCTGCATGCTTCCGCAGCTGCTGCATTACGGCGCAGGCAAGTTCTGGATAGAACACTCGGGCAGGGATTATGAGCTGCATCTGAACGTTGCTATCGACAAGACGCACGATTATGACGTAGACAGGATACTTTCGGTATCATCGAGCGGACAGAACGCCGCCGCAAAGGGTCTTATCGGTAAGATGATCGTTGCGGTCGAGAGCATGCTGGGCAAGAACGAAAATTCGATAGATGACGATCCATACGGTGTCTGGCGCAGGGGACTCGCAGACTACGACGAGGAGACCATCTGGTCGCTTGAGGCTTACAAAGACGCTTTCAGCTCGGAAAACGCCAAGAAAGAATACAGCGATGACTGGGACGAGCTTGAGCGCTCGATAATCGCAAATATCGCTGACGAAGTGCGTGTGGGCGTGCGAGGCGGCAAGATCGACATCGTTGTGCTCAAGAGTTTTTACAAGTGAGGCTCTCTTTATATAATAGTATATCCGAAAGTCTGCTGCGGCAGGCTTTCTTTTTTGTCTAAAACGGGCAAATGTACTAAAAAACGGTCAGATATGTTGACTTTATGTCCAATACATGATATACTTTAATATTGACGATATTATACTGTGCTGTACGGTGCAGATCATAGCAGGGAGTTTTGAAATTGATATTCGCTGACTTGTTTTTCATCTATTTCTTTTTGCCGTTGTGTCTGACGATGTATTTTGTCACCAAAAAGACAAAATACAGAAACAGGGTGCTCATCGGATTCTCGCTCGTGTTCTATGCGTGGGGAGAGCCTGTGTGGGTGTTCATCCTGCTTTTGTCATCGGTCATCAACTATTATGCGGCGCTTGCAATCGACAGGCAGAAAAACACCGCAAAAGCCAAGATGCTCATGGCGCTCGTCACTATATGGGATCTGGGCGTGCTGTTCTGCTTTAAGTATATCGGGTTCTTCGTAACCAACCTCAACGGCTGG
>CAMYUO010000005.1 GCA_947302065.1 uncultured Clostridia bacterium
CTCACCATAAATAGTATCCGCTGAAAGTCGATTTTTTACAGGTAATAAAATGCGCTCACAGAATTTTGAACCTGTCGAAAATGTCGGATTTTTAACGGTAAAAGTAGAAAAATATGCGGTTAATTTACATTGACTTTCCCAATCATTTAGGAGTATGATTAGTGTGTGAGCGCATACAAACAGGAGGAAAAGAATCATGTCTTATGTAGATGAAATAATCCAGCAGGTAAAAGAAAAGAACCCAGCACAGCCTGAATTCCATCAGGCAGTACACGAGGTACTTGAGTCCATCCGTCCTATCGTTGATGCTAACGAAGAGGCTTTCCGCCGTGACGCTGTTCTCGAGAGACTCGTAAATCCTGAGCGTCAGATCATTTTCCGTGTGCCTTGGCTCGATGACGAGGGCAACGCACATGTAAACACAGGTTACCGTGTACAGTTCAACTCTGCAATCGGTCCTTACAAGGGTGGTCTGAGACTTCACCCATCAGTTAATATCGGTATCATCAAGTTCCTCGGTTTCGAGCAGATCTTCAAGAACAGCCTTACAGGTCTTCCTATCGGCGGCGGCAAGGGCGGCTCTGACTTCGATCCTAAGGGTAAGAGTGACCGTGAGATCATGCGTTTCTGCCAGAGCTTCATGACTGAGCTTTGCAAGTACATTGGTGCTGACACCGACGTTCCTGCAGGTGACATCGGAACAGGCGGACGTGAGATCGGTTATATGTTCGGTCAGTACAAGAGGATCAGAGGCGTATTTGAGGGCGTTCTTACAGGAAAGGGACTCACATACGGCGGTTCTCTGGCAAGAACAGAGGCTACAGGCTACGGTCTGCTTTACCTCACAGATGAGCTTCTGCGTACACACGGCGAGACCCTCAAGGGCAAGACTGTTGTTGTTTCCGGTGCAGGAAACGTTGCAACATACGCTATCCAGAAGGCTCAGCAGCTCGGCGCTAAGGTCGTTACATGCTCTGATTCTACCGGTTGGGTTTACGATCCGGACGGAATCGACGTTGCAGCTCTCAAGGAGATCAAGGAAGTTAAGAGAGCAAGACTTACCGAGTACAAGAACTATCGTCCTAATTCCGAGTATCATGAGGGCAAGGGCGTTTGGACTGTTAAGTGCGACGTTGCTCTTCCTTGCGCTACTCAGAACGAGCTTGACATTGAAGATGCTAAGACTCTCGTTGCAAACGGCGTAATGGCTGTTTGCGAGGGTGCTAACATGCCTACTACAGAAGAGGCTACAAAGTATTTCCAGGACAACAAGGTTTACTTTGTTCCGGGTAAGGCTGCTAACGCAGGCGGCGTTGCTACATCTGCTCTTGAGATGTCCCAGAACAGCGAGCGTCTGAGCTGGACATTCGAGGAAGTTGACTCCAAGCTCAAGAACATCATGGAGAACCTCTTCCACAACATTGATGAGGCTGCTAAGAAGTACGGCTTCGAGGGCAACTACGTTGTAGGTGCTAACCTCGCAGGCTTCGAGAAGGTCCTCAATGCTATGACTGCACAGGGTATCGTTTAATCTTTCCCTGACGTCAATTACTTAAAACACAAAGTCACAAGGGTGTGGCTACACAGAAAACACCGAAGCCTATTATTAGGGTTTGGCAGCATAACCGGCAGCACTGCCATGACAGACAGTGCTGCCTTATGCTGTCTTTTCGGGTCTGGGTAAAATCCGGTATTCTATTGCCGAAAGGAGTAAAATGATAGATGAAAAAGATTTTGGTCTGTAGGGAGACCGATCCGAGAGAGACTCGTACCCCGCTTATCCCCGATGATGTGAAAAAGCTCATAAACATGGGCTTTGAGGTCAAGGTCGTTAAGGGAACAGGCGCAAAGAGCGGATTCTCGGACGAGGCTTACGAAAAAGCAGGCGCTGTGCTTGTTTCTTCGAACGAAGAGGGCTATAAGGGCAGTGAGATTGTTCTGCGTATTATGAAGCCCGAAAGTGTTGACGGTATCGAAAAGGATACTCTGCATCTGAGCTACCTTGATCCGTTCAACGAGAAGGAGCTGCTCGGAAAAATGGCAAGCTCCGGGATCAGTGCGGTCTCTTTGGAAATGATACCGAGAACCACACTCGCACAGAAAATGGACGTTCAGTCCTCACAGACATCACTTGCAGGCTACTGCGCAGTTGTTAACGCTGCTGCAAAGCTGCCTAAGATCCTGCCGATGATGGTTACACCGTCAGGTACGATCAACCCTGCAAGAGTATTTATTATCGGTGTCGGCGTTGCAGGTCTTCAGGCGATAGCTACCGCTAAGCGTCTGGGCGCAAGAGTTGACGCTTTCGACACTCGTCCTGTTGTTGAGGAGCAGGTAAAGAGCCTTGGTGCAAGCTTTGTAAAGATCGATCTCGGCGAGATGGGTCAGACAGATCAGGGCTACGCTAAGGAACTGACTCCCGAGCAGATCGCTAAGCAGCAGGAGGCTCAGGCAAAGGTCTGTGAGCGCTCTAATATAGTTATCACCACCGCTAAGGTGTTCGGAAGAAAAGCTCCCGTGCTTATCAAGAAAGACGTTATCGACAGAATGATGCCAGGCTCTATCATCGTTGATATGGCTGTTTCCACAGGCGGAAACGTTGAAGGATCAAAGCTGTTTGAGAACGTTGTTACCGAAAACGGCGTTACGATCATGTCGGGTGACCTGCTCGAAAGACAGGTTCCGTACGATGCATCGAAGATGCTGTCGGGTAACTTCACCGCTTTCCTTACACATTTCTATAACAAGGAGAGCAAGGAGTTCGAGATCAGACTCGAAGATGAGATCATGAAGGGCTGCCTGCTTACCAAGGGCGGCGCAATAATCCACGAAAGATTCAAGTAAGGAGAGAGAGTTAAAATGGCGATTGGTGAAATACTGCTTCTCGTTTTCGTATTTGTTATCGCAGGCTTCCTGGGCGTTGAGCTTATCTCGAAAGTTCCTTCCCAGCTGCACACTCCGCTAATGTCGGGTACAAATGCTATCTCGGGAATCACGATTGTCGGCGCTATCAGCGCTACGGCAGTTGCCCTGCACACAGAGGGCATGGTAAGCAACATCTGCGGATTCGTTGCTATCGTTCTGGCTACTATCAACGTTATCGGCGGTTATCTTGTTACAGATAGGATGCTCGGCATGTTCAAGAAGAAAGGGGACGACAAGAAGTGAATTGGGCTGATATAAGCGTTGTCCTCACAACGATCCTTTATATGATATCAGCGGTGCTCTTCATCAGAGGTATCAAGCTTCTGGGTAAGGCAGACACCGCAAGAAAAGGTAATCTGATGTCTTCAGTCGGTATGCTCATCGCAGTTGTTACCGTACTGCTCGAAAAGAAGGTTACAGACACACTCACCGCAGAACCGATGAAAAATGCGTACCTGTGGGCTCTGGCTGCAATAGTGCTCGGCGGAATCATCGGTGCTGTATGGTCCAAGAAGGTCGAAATGACCGGTATGCCACAGCTCGTTGCTCTGTTCAACGGCTTCGGCGGTCTTTCTTCCCTGCTCGTTGCTCTGACACAGTATATGACTGACCCTGATGTGAACACTTTCTCGGCAGTTGCTCTGGGTCTGACGATCGCTATCGGTGCTATCGCATTCACAGGTTCTGTTGTTGCATGGGGCAAGCTCTCGGGCAAGATGTTCAAGAAGAACATTTCTATCCCCGGTAAGAACTTTATCAATGCACTCCTCGCTATTGTTGGTCTCGGCGGCGTTGTTATGTATGCTCTGAGCATTGCAGGCATCGTAAGCGCTCAGATCGGCGATATCGGTATCATCATCGTAACAGCTGCATATCTTATCCTTGGTCTTACAATGGTCATCGCTATCGGCGGCGGCGATATGCCTGTTATCATCTCACTGCTCAACGCTTTCTCGGGTCTTGCAGCAGCATTCGCAGGTCTTGCTATGAGCAACTCCGTGCTTGTTGTTTCGGGATGTCTTGTTGGTACGAGCGGACTTATCCTTACACTCATCATGTGCAAGGCTATGAACAGAAAGCTCGGCGCACTGCTGTTCTCGTCTTTCGGCGGCTCTGCAAAGAAGGGCGCTGCAGGCGAGCAGAAAGAGCCTATCTCTATGTCTGTTGAAGACGCATATCTTATCCTTGAGGCTGCAAGCTCTGTTGTATTCATCCCGGGTTACGGTATGGCTGTTGCACAGGCACAGCACGCTGTCAAGGAGCTTTGCGACAAGCTCGAGGAGAACGGTGCAGAGGTCAACTTTGCTATCCACCCTGTTGCAGGTCGTATGCCGGGTCACATGAACGTTCTTCTTGCAGAGGCTAACGTTCCTTATGAGCAGCTCAAGACTGCTGACGAGATGAATCCGCAGATGTCCAACACAGACGTTGCTATCGTTATCGGTGCAAACGACGTTGTTAACCCATCTGCTATCAACGATGAGTCTTCACCTCTTTACGGAATGCCTATCATCAACGCATTTGAGGCAAGAACAGTATTCGTTCTCAAGCGTGGTAAGGGTACCGGATTCTCGGGCATCGAGAACCCGCTGTTTACTAACGACAACACTGTAATGATCTACGGTGATGCTAAGCAGACAGTTTCCTCACTCGTAAGCGAGTTCGACGAGGCATAAGAAATAAACACACAAAAGCCTGAAAGCAAAATGCTTTCAGGCTTTTTTCATACCATATCGTAATAATTAACGTTGTTTTCTCGGGGGCTTTCCGCCGTTAGAGGCAAGAGCGCTGCGCTTTTAGATGTAAGAGGTTAGATAAAGGGTTATATGGTAGGTTTGGTATGTAGTTTCTTACATCTTACATCTTACTTCTGAACAGTTTGCTCGGGAAGTGCCGGTTGTTCGGTGTGAGCAGTACGGGACATTCTTTCGGTGTATTCGCTCTTTGGCATAGGCTTTGCAAAATAGTAGCCCTGTATCATATCACAGCCCTGCTCGGCAAGGAAATCGACCTGCGGCTTTTCCTCGACGCCCTCGGCAACGGTAAGCATATCGAGGCTCTTTGCAAGCTTTATCGCCTCGGAGACGACTATCTCACCACGCTCGCCTGCGTTGTCGCCACGGAAGAAATCTGCATCGAGCTTGAGCACGTCAAGCGGCATATCCTTGAGGGAATTGAGCGAGGAATAGCCTGCGCCGAAATCGTCCATTGAGACTCTGAAACCGTAATCCTTGAGCTTTTTGATAGTCTCTATCATTGCTTTTTTATCGTCGAAGAATGCGCTCTCGGTAAGCTCGATCTCGATAAGCTCGTGCGGACAGTCCGCCGCATCGACGAGGTCTCTTATCTGATCGGCGAGGTCGTTCTCGATAAAGTGCGCACGGGAGACGTTTACAGAGACGGGCACGCACTCATAGCCTGCATCGAGCCACGCTTTCTGATCCTGTGCAACGTGTTTTATCATATAGTGGTCTATCTCGGTGATGAAGCCGTTTTTCTCAAAGATAGGGATTATGCGCCCGGGAGTGACAAAACCGAACTCGGGAGAATCCCACCTGACGAGAGCCTCTGCACCACGCAGGCGGTTTGTTCTCGGGTCGTATTTCGGCTGGTAGTAAACGACGAACTCCTCGTTATTGAGAGCGGTCTGCTGATGTTCGTGGACGATATCACGCCAGCGCTGCTGTTCGAGCAGGTCGTTATCAAAGATGCAGATGCCCGACTCTTCGGTCTCGCCGAGGGTCGCTCTTGCGGCGCAAGCGTTGTTATATGCGGTCTCGATGCTCACGCCCTTACGCTTGACTGCCCTGCCGTTGTCGGTCGTGACGGCGCCTATGATATCGACACCTATCTGGAAATCAAAGTTGTGGTCTCTGTCCATCTGTGAAAGCGTGTCGATAAGGCTCTGCAGCCTTGCTCTGAGGCTCTGCTCGTCATCGAATTTGAGCAGCAGCGCAAAGTTTGACGTTGTTGCGTGGGCGCACATCTCGGGCTTTTTGAGCTGCGATGAAACGAGCCTGTCTATCCTTGAAAGCAGCACCTCGCCCTCGGACATCGAGTGGCAGAGGCAATAGTTGCGGTAGTTTCTGAACACGAGGTTGACGACGGCAAAGTTATATTTCTTGTTGAACGAGCTTTGCAGGCGGTCGTCGCCGTATCTGACGTACCACATCCAGTTGTGGCCCTGTGTAACGGGGTCGGAATAGAACAGCTTGACGACTCTGCGGAAGTTTATGGCGCTCTTGATTATCTTTGCGAACATTATGAAGCAAAACAGCACGATAATGCCTGCGAGCACCGTCAGAAGCTCGATGATGAGTATCTTGTCCTTTTTATTTATGGTGATAAACGCCTTGCCGATGACCTGCCGTCCGCCGCTGATATCGACAGACACCCAGATAGGGATTTTGACGGTCTCGGCATCAAAATCGTACCACTCGAGCAGGTCATTGAGTTTAAAGTCAAGTCCGCCTTTTCCGTTGGGATACAAAAGCGGTGTCTCGGTATCCTGATAAACGGTATAGGTCTCGCTGTTGTTGGCAATGTTTATATCGCCTGAATTATGACTAAGCGTGATATTGCCCTGCTGATAGAGCACCTCGCCCGACTTGTCGGTAACGATGAAATCTCTGCCCTGCTTTTTGATATAGTCGAGCATGTTCTTTTCCTCGCTGCCCGACTCGTAGAGCTTTGCGGTCTGCTCTATCTCGGAATAGCCCTCGGCGAACTTGCTTTCAAAGATATATTCTATCACAAAGCCCGCAAGGAACACGACGGAAGCAACAAACAGCAGCATCATGAGCAGATATAAGATTATGGATTTCCACGAGCTTGTATTTCTGACTTTTTTATAGAGCCTGACTCGTTCTTTTTTGCGGTCTTTTTTAGCGCTTGACATTTTTATTCTCCTTTATATCACGCCGGCGTTGCCTTTTTATGTTAAGGTCTTTTTCTGCGAAAAGTATAGCACAAAGGTTATTAAATAATCATTAAGTATGACATTTACTTAATTATAACCTATCGCAGACGCCTTGTCAATCGTTGTATCTATCAGGAGAATATGCAGCAAAAATGCGCAGATGATATGCCAGCAGGTGATTTTTTCAGGTGAGCCTTCCGTCGCTCAGCTCGATGATGCGGGTGCACTGCGAGGCTATGTCGCGGTCGTGCGTGACGATGATGACCGTTTTGTGCGGCTCTTTATTGAGCTTTTTGAGCAGGCTCATCACTGCCTCGCCCGAAGCTTTGTCGAGGTTGCCTGTCGGCTCGTCGCAGAGGATAACGTCGGGGTCGTTTATCAGTGCTCGGGCGATAGCTGCTCTTTGCTGCTGACCGCCCGACATCTCCGACGGGTAGTGCTTTACTCGTTCGGTAATATCAAGTGCTGTGTAGAGGTCGCTTTCGGCGGTCTCTTTTTTCTTGGCGAGCTTTGCAGGGAAAAGCACGTTTTCTTCTGCTGTCAGCTCGGGTATCAAATCAAAGAACTGGAACACGAAACCGATGTTTTTGAGTCGGAACTCCGAAAGCTTTGTATCGTTGAGCGTGCTGAGGTCGGTATCGTTGTAAAAGACTTTGCCCTCGGTGGCTTTGTCAAGTCCGCCAAGCAGGTTGAGCAGTGTGGATTTGCCCGACCCTGATTTGCCTATTATCGCTACCATTTCGCCGTCCTTTATCGTTATATCCACGCCGCCAAGCGCCGTGACCTTGCCCTCGCCTTTTCCGTAGGTCTTGGTCAGATTCTGCGTTTTTATCATCTGCGTTTCCTCCCTTTGCTGATAGAATATGCTATGTTGCTGCCGAAGCCGCCGACGCTTTTTCTCGTGAGCATTATCGTCACCATACAGATAACGGCAAAAACAATGAGTGTCGGTATAAGCACGTTGTTGAACCACATCTGGTCGTCGGCAAGGAAATAGCTTTGCAGTTTTTGAGCGTGTCTTTCTGTTGCATTGTATCCTTCGTAGAACGCATAGTATGCGTCGTCCGGCGTTATACCATCCGGGTACTGCTGATAGAACTGCATAGTCTTTTCTGCGAGGCCTCTCTCTATTGCTTCGAACTTGTCGTGAGCGCAGAGCATCACACGCTGGGTTATGTTTATCAGTCCGTATGATATAGCAGCTGCGAACACGGGTATGCGCACGCTGTCGAACATCAGCCTGCGGCGCAGCTTTTTCAGCGGCGTTCCGATAGCTCGCATAATGCTTATCTGGTATTCCTTGCTGCGTATCTTCATACCGATGCCGTTGAAATATGCCGCAAAGCCGAGCAGTGACATCACGAACACAAGCAGTGCAAGCGAGCCGTAGAGTGTAGCATTCTGCACAAAGATATCGTGCTTTTGCTTTTCAAGCGACTTCACATTAAGTCCTGTCTGCATAGGCAGGCGGTCGCCTATCTCTTCACGGGCGATTATCTCGGTGTAGGCAGCGCTGTGCAGGCCGAGCTTTTTCGCTCCCGTGGCGGTGGTGAGCAGATTGTAATCGTCACCTGTGCTCGTCGAATACCTGAGCATATTGTCCATTTTGTCTGTGCGCTCAACGAGAGCGCCTATCTTTACTTTGACCTCATGCACATCGTCTATGCCGAATCCGTTGGTCGTCGTTGTTGATACCACGGTTATTTCGTCGCCTGCTTTGAACTTTGGCGTGATGTGGCTGTAAACATATATCATTTCCTCGCCCGACATTATTTTGTCGGCGTTTATCTCTCCGTCTGTGACATAGTCCGCAAGCTTTTCTATCGTTGCTATGTCGGCAAGTGATGTCTTGCATCTGTAAAGAGAGTTGTTCTGGTCGAGGAACTTTTTGCCCTTATCGGTGGACATCTTGTAGTTGTACTCCCTGACCTCCTGCGATTCCCACTGCACAGGCGACGGAAGCTCGGTATTGGGCGAGTTTATCAGCGTCTGCGGCAGAACACCTCTGCAGAAGCTCTCGCCGAGCTTGTCCGCTGTATCGTCATCAATGCCGCTGTCTTCGCCCATATCTATCAGCATAGGCAGGGTGATGTTCGGGTCTTCGCTGCTCGTTATCTTTCGGTATCCGCTGTAATACTCCTTGACATTCTCCTGCTCAAAATCGAACAGGTTTGTCATGCTGTGCGAATCGCCGAATTTGGTATCAAGATATTTCTCGAACTCGCCCGTGTTGGGATTAAACGAGCCTATCGTCGGGCGCAAAAGCATATAGCCGAATACCGTGCCGAAAATTATCAGCGTCAGCGAAACGGTCTGTATCACAGTGACAGCACGGTTGCGGAATATCTTTGCAAAGCACCTGCGCACCGAGCCTGCCTTTCTTCTTTTCAGTTTCGGCACTCTTGAACGCTGCATAAGCGCCGCAAAAACGTATCCCAGCAGAAGAACGCCCGCTGCGATAAGTCCGCTCCACAAAAACGGCTCGGGACAGAGCAGGCGGTCATATTCGTTGTGTGAAAAGCCCGAAAGAGCGCTCTTTTCAAGCACGTTGACCTGATATGCGTAAATGCCCATATGCACCGCAGAGCCGACAGCAAAGCCGATAAGCGTCTGCAAAGCGGCGAGGAATATGTACTCTATCGTGAGCATAACTCTCGCCCTGCGCTTTGACATTCCTATGCGTCTGAGCATCGACATGGTGTTCTCACGCTCAGAGAAGATGTTTCTCATCACGGCGATGACAGAAAGTATCGCTATGATTATCGCAGCGCCGTAGATAAGCACTTTTTTGTATATCTGTTCACGGAACTGCCCGTTGAAGCGGCTGTAAGCGTCCTGCGTGTGGTTTCTGATATAATCGCCGTATTGACTGAATTCTTCGGCGCTGTATCCGTTTTCCTCAAGATATTTGAAAAGTCCCCAGTCGTCGATATAATCCTCATCGTAAACATAGACCTTTTTCGGCTGATTGAAGCCCTTTATCTTATCCATCATTACGAGCGAATAGACAGGCTTTTCGTTCTCCTCATCGCTCACGAACATCAGCGGGATATGATAGGCAACATCGAACTGCGATTTGTCCTCTATCCAGTAGTTGCCCTCTTTGTTCTCATCCTCAACGAGCTTTGAGCCCGGACGGCGACCGTAAGACGCATAAGTATGTTCATAATACCAGTCGTCGTTTATGATGCCGACGAGTGTGTATGTTCCCTTATCGAGCGTGATCTCATCGCCGACCTTGCCGAAATAACCGTAGTTTTTCAGCACCTGTCTGTCAATGGCTATCTCGCCTTTTTTCTGCGGCATACGACCCGATTCCAAAGGTATGTGCGCAAGGTCTTCGGGGTCATCGAGCGTGCCGTACTCATATTTGAGATTGCCGATGCCCATCATTCCAAGCACGTTCATTTTTCCCGTGACGGTGTCCTCGCCTGTGAACAGGTCGATAAGCTCCTTGTTGTCCGAACGTGTGATGAACTCATAGTGTCCGTCCTGACTGTACATCTCGTCGATGTTGCGTGCAAATTCCTGTCTGAGCGTCAGCAGGGCATTGCAAAGCAGAGCGCACAGCAGAACGCCCGAGAAAAGCAGTGCGGCGAGGCTCTTTTTGTGCCTGCTCCAATATTTCAGCGTGAAGCCAAGCAAAGTTTTTGCGGTGCCGCCGCTTAGTCTGCTGAGTGTCACAGGCACGCCGACCGCTGCTGCGCCGACTGCGGCAACGGTCCCCACAGCCGCACCCGACAAAAGCCCAGCATTTTCGAGGTTTGCGAGCACTGCACTCAGTGGTGCAGCGGCAAAGAGCGTTCCCTTGCCCGAGAGCTTTTCTATCTGCTTTTTTATTTTCTGCCGTGCACGGTGGAGTTTCTGATAGACATTATTTTTGGTGATGCTCATAGCGCCTGCGACCTCGGCGGCGGTGAGGTCATCGTAATAATAGAGGATAACTGCGCTGCGCATATCGCTCGGCAGGCTCTCGATGACCTGCATAAGACGTGTGCGGATATCCTCATTGACGGCGTAGTCGTCGGGCAGCATTATCGGCTCGTTGAGCGAGGCGTTTTCGGCAGCCTCGGAAAGCTCCTCATCGCTCTCGATGCAGACAAGGCGTGAGCGCTTTTTCAGATAGCGTGTACACTTATGATAAGCGATGCTGTAAAGCCAGCCGACAAAAGATTCGCCGCTGCGCAGGTCGGTTATTTTTTCTATGGCTGTGATAAATGTCTCTGAGGTTATATCGTGGGCAGCTTCGTCATCGCAGACGCACCGCCTTACAAAGAAATAGACCTTTTCGGAAAACTCCGACCACAGCTTTTCAAGTGCTTTTCTCTCTCCGTTTTGCGCCTGTGACACAAGCCTGTTTATCTCAGCCTTTTCCATTGTCTTTTGCCTCCTTGTTCACAGGGAAAACCCTTTGGTACATTTTGAGCTGCTGCTCGGCGGTCAGCTTGTCCTTTTCGCTCAGCAGCTGCAGGATACGTTTGATAAGCTCGTCAAACTCTATCTGCATAACATCACCCCTGTAAAAATACTCTGATGAATAGAGCACCGAGGACAGTTATTTCTTACATTCCGGGTGGATTTTTGTTGCAATGAACAAAACGGGCAAGCCTTGTTTGTGCAAAGGTGACACGCTGAGACGGACAATAATATGTATATATTATACATTTCATATCTGCAGGTGTCAAACGAGGTGTGCTGCGGTGATTTTTCATGCGACAATTTGATCCTGCGGTGTAGTTTATTTTACACTTTTGGCGTGATATGTTGTTTAAACTACACACGCAGGAAACATTGTCTATTGAAAAGTGCGCATTTGCGTGGTATTATATAGACAAAGAAAGAGATACAACAAAAAAAGATAAACGACAACACAAAACAAGGAGGAGAACAAAATGGTATTTTCATGGATCTGCATTTCAGTTTGCATCGTTTTCGCAGCAGCAGCAATTTACGCATCATACAGATTCCTTACAAAGACAAGAAACTAAGACAACATCAAAAAAAACAAAGGAGCGATAAAAATGAGAGAGATACATTACCAGTCAGCAGATGACGTTTTCCATAACAGCAGAGCTTATTACAGATATTCATACTAAAACACAAAGAACAAAAGAAAGAGACAGATAAAGATAAAAAAAATCACAGAACAAAAGAAAGAGATACAGATAAAAATAAAAATTACAGAACAAAAGAAAGAGAACAAAAACAAAAATAAACAGAAAGGAACAAAGCAGAGGCGTTCATACAGCGTGTATGGGCGCTGTTTTTGCGCCTTTGCAGCAAAAAGCCCGCAGACATTCACAGCGAATGCTCACGGGCTGAAACTATCAATGCTCGAAAGGTTTATTGAACGAGCCTATCTCGATGAGGTTGCCCTCGGGGTCTGCTATGTAGCAGGTGCGCTGTCCCCACGGCTCTGTGGTCGGCTCCAAAACGGGCACTGCGCCTTTGGCGGTGACATCGGCGAAAGCCTCATCGACCTGCTCAAAGGTATCGACATAAAGCGCAAGCTCGAAGTGACCGTTGAGACCCTTAACATACTCATACTTTTTCGATGTCATGGTCTCGAAATCCTTTCTGCCGTAGAAAAGAAACAGCGTGCCGTCCTTGATAAGATAGACGTTCGAGGTATCCTCTGCCTCTTTTATCTCAAAGCCGAGGACGTCCCTGTAAAAACGTATCATTTTTGCCATATCGTCGACAAAGATGCCGAAGCCGTCAAGTCTCATTTTCATTTTTCATTCTCCTTTTCGTTTTATCGGGTGTCTTATCACTGTTTTCAGTTTATCGGGTGATGTTTTTCTCGCATCGGAAAGATATATCTCGTGGTGCAGGCGCTTGTCCGTGATATCAAGCGCATATCCCTGCTGCTGCATATATTCGTGCATGAGCTGCACGGTCGCAGGCTCATCATCATAGCTGCCGATGTGCATACACTGCACGCACAAACCCTCATCATAGGTCAGCAGCTCTGCTTTTGAGGTATCGAGCTTTTTCTTGCGTGCTGCCTCATCAAGCGCCCAGTCAAAATCGGCTTTCGTAACAAAGTCGGGCAGGCGGATGACCGATATCCATTTGAAGTCGCTCTTTCGGGAATAGTCTATCTCCTGAACGCCATCCTGCCACCAGAAGCCCTCCAGCGGCGGCACGACATAATCAAAATAGCCGTCTATCTGTCTGCTTCCCTTTTTGCTCATTTTGATAGTATATGCGATGCCGTAGAGCAGTTCGATAGCCTGTTTGTATTCTCCGCCCTCGGCATTCGGGTCGCCCTGACCACGCACGGCGATATAGTTCATCGCAGGCAGGGTGACAACAGTCGGTTTGCAGGGCGGCAGGTAAAATTCCTTATACTCTTTTTTGAAATCAAATGGCATCACTGTTTCTCCTTTGCATAGGTGCTTTCCGAAAAGTCCCACGTTTCGATGTATGGGATATCGTTCTCGTATATCCACGACTGAATGAGCGTCGGTGTTATTTCGAGCACGCACTCCTGCGGCAATGCCGACCAGCGTTCCACCGCATCGGGATAGTATCTGCCGAGCGCTGTCACAAAGAACTCATTATCAGACGGCTTGCCGATATCCCTGCACACGCCCTCTATCGTGAACCTGCCGAAGCAGAGCGAGATGTTCGGATTCTTTGCTATCTGACGGCATTTGAGATAGTCCTTGTTTGTCTGGCAGTAGAACCTGCCGTCTATTACGGCCACCGTCATACTGCGTGATGTTACCCTGTTGTCTGCGCAGGTGGAGAGCACCATAACGCCGTGTGTGCCGATGTCCTGCCAGAGCTTTTCAAAATCGTTTGTGTTGTGCATTTTTCATACCTCTCTTTCGTTTCGGTATGCACAGTATAGCACAGCAAAGGTGACAGCAGTATGTCATATTTATCATATTGGTCACGATTTTTCTTAGTATAGCACGGCGGCGGACGTTATGTCAAGTAAATGCAGAAACAGCACCTGTCCTTTGCGAACGGGTGCTGCCCTTGCATATATGTCTGTTATTTCTGCTTTTTGATTATGCCGTAGTAGAGCTTTGCGGTGAGCAGATAGATGACGGTGTACAATGCGATGTAGCCTGCGAAACCCAGACCGCAGCTCTTGAGGTAGGTCTTTGTGCTGTCAAGACCGAGGTAGGACAGCATTCTGCCGACAAGCGGGAATGCAACGACTGTGTGTATGAGCGCTGTCACGAGCGGCAGGAAGAACACGAGCAGTATCTGCGAACGTATCGACTTTTTGACCTCGTCCTCGCTCATTCCGACGTTCTGCATTATCTTGAAGCGGCTTGCGTCCTCGTAGCCCTCGGTGAGCTGCTTGTAGTAGACGATGAGGATAGTTTCGAGAACGAACAGTGTTCCGAGGAAGATGCCGAGGAAGAACAGTGAACCGTAGGCAAGCATCATGCCTGCTTTTTCTTCGCTGCGGAAAGTCGCAGGATAGATCCAGCTGTTGTTTGGCAGAAGTGCTTCTGAATCAAGTTTATTTCCAAGGGCACTTTTGACGTTCCGGTCGCTCTGTGCGATGTTTCCGTCGTAGAAGATGTTGATCCTATAATTCTCATCTGCAGCGAACGGAGACTGCTTATTGAACATATCCACGAACTCAGCTACCTCTTCGTTTGTTGCAACGGTGATAGTTACGCTGTTTTCATCGCCGCCGACATTCTGTATGTATTTTTTCACCTTGAAGTCTTTGCCCAGGAAGTTGAACACATCTTTATCGAGCGACTTATCATTTCCCGAAATGACGATCTCGCCTTTTTCGGTGTAGTAGTCTTTTTTGATGTCAGAATTATCTCTTTTGAAAAGAACATCCTTATCCTGATTCTTATCGTCAACGTATCTTTCGTCTATCGAATCATATGTCTGTATTCTCAGCTCGAGCTGTTGGCTGCTCTTGAGTCCGCCCTCGTATCCGGGCACGAAGGAAACAAAGTATTCGTTCTGTGTGTAATCGCCTTTCTCGAGGACGGTTATCTTGCCTGTATCTCTGCCTTTGAGCTTCATAGTTGCAGTTCTCTGAATATCTATGTTCTTAGGCTTTGCCTTTTCCTCGATATCGCTTATTATTTTTTTGGTATCTATGCCGCCCTTGTCACTGTTCACGCCGATGACTACGTCAGCATCCGTGAGCTGGCTGTCGATGCCGAGCATGAGAGCTGATGTTGATGACACGCTGATGAGCACCATCGTTGAGAGGATAGCCACGCTGGAAAGACCTATGGCGTTTCTCTTCATACGGTAGATAAGTCCCGATACAGCTGTGAAGTGCTTGGTCTTATAGTAAAACTTCTTGCTCTTTTTGAGCAGCTTGAGCAGGGCGATGATGCCTGCTGTGAAGATGAGATATGTGCCGAGGATAACGAAGAGCACGGCTGCTGCGAGCAGGTGGAGAGTTTGTTTCGGGTCTGCTACGAAGAATGACAGTGTGTAGCCGCCGATGAGGAACAGAACGCCTGCGATGGTCATGAATATCTTTGTCTTTGGTTCTTTCTCGCCTTTCTTTGCGCCCGAGAGAAGCTCAACGGGGTTTGAAAGGTGCAGCGAGCGCAGTGCAAACAGGAACACTCCGACGAATACAAGTGCGATGAAGCCGACCGACTCGAGCAGCGCCATTGGCGAGATATGTGCCGAGAGCTTTGCTGCCTCGTCGCCGAGAAGCTTTGCGAGAAGCCCTGTGATGAGCATTTCAAGACCGATGCCGACGAGCAGTCCGAGCACGAAGGTGATAGCTGCGATATGCAGGGTCTCTAACAGCAGCAGCTTTGCGATGTGGCGCTTTTCCATTCCGAGAATGTTGAGCAGACCGAACTCACGGTTTCGTCTCTGCAGGATAAAGCTGTTTGAATAGAAGATGATGACTACTGCGAATGCGGCTGTGATATATGAGCCGTACTGCAAGAGCTTTGGCAGTGTTTCAGCGCCGTGTGCAAAGCTTGCAAAGTCAGGGTTCTGGGAAAGTGAGCGGATAATATACAGCATCGCTGTCATAAGAATGCAGGTGAACATATATGGGATGTACATCTTGGCATTCTTTTTGATATTATCCCTTGAAAGACGGATATAGTAGCGGTTGTTCATTACTTATCGCCGCCTTTCATAAGCGATGTCAGAGTATCTGAGATAGTCTGATACATCTCCTCGAAAGTTCTGTCCTCTCTGTATATCTGGTGGAACAGTGTACCGTCCTTGATGAACAGCACTCTGCCTGCGCAGGCTGCGGCTTTGGTGGAGTGAGTTACCATTACGATGGTCTGTCCCTGTTTATTGAGCTCGGCAAAGATGTCGAGCACGCTTTCTGTTGATTTTGAATCGAGCGCACCTGTCGGCTCATCGGCAAGAATGAGCTTGGGCTGGGTTATCATCGCTCTTGCGATAGCTGTTCTCTGCTTCTGTCCGCCCGAAAGCTCATACGGATACTTTTCGATGAGCTGGTCGATGCCGAGGCTCTTTACGATAGGCATGAGCCTTTGTTCCATTTCGTCATAGCCTGTGCCGAGCAGCACCAGCGGGAGCAGGATATTATCCTTTATCGAGAAATTGTCGAGCAGGTTGAAATCCTGAAATACGAAACCGAGATTATCACGGCGGAATGCAGATATCTGCTTTTCGTTTATCTCGGAGAGCTTTTTGCCGTCGAGGGTGACATCACCGCTCGTTGCTTTGTCAAGTGATGCGAGGATATTCAGCAGGGTCGTTTTGCCCGAGCCTGATTCTCCCATTATCGCAACATACTCACCCTTTTCAACGTCAAAGGTCACGCTCTTGAGAGCCTCGACCTTGTTTCCGCCAAGACGTGTTGTGTAGATCTTTCCCACTTCTGAAACGCTTAATAATGCCATTTTCTTCTTTCTCCTTCATTCATATACAACTGCGTGTTAATTAACTTCATTTTCAACCGATGTTAAGAAAATTATATCATAATATGTACATTATGTAAAGCTTTTTTCTTCACAAAAATTCGCCCTGCACGAAAAAAACGCAGCAGAGCGGTGAGTGTTCCATAGTATTAACTGTCATTTTCGTTCTCCCCTTTTCATTTACTTCAATCTTTTGACTAACCTTTTCTGTTAATTATTTTACCATTTCTCGCAGGATTTGCAATAGACAATTTGCGCTGAAAGTGTAGTATTAACTACATATCGTCGGAAAAGTGTAGTTTATACTACAGATCACGGTGAAATTGCATAAAAAAGCACCTGTCCCCCGTTGGTGAGGACAGATGCTTTGTGATCGTGATCTTATTGTGCACGGAAGCCGAGATTGAGCACGCCCGAGCGTCCGTTGGTAGCCACGTCTATCGACACGGTGACTTTTCCGCTGTTTGTCTTCCACTCGGAATACATTGACATTGAGCCTGCGCCAAGCTCGTTGGTAAGATAACCTGTAAGCCAAGCCATTGCGCCGGCAGCCTCCTGATAGGAATCATATATCTTATAAACGGACACCGATTCGCCGTTAGGGTCAATGACTCCCGTGGCTTGATTCTCGATAATTTCTATGGTATCAAAATCGTTCTGGTAAACCTTGATGCTCTTTGGCAGCTTGGCGGTGTGGTAGATCTTATCGCCGCTGGTCTCCGGCTCCCAGCTGTCAGCAGAAACTCCGAAGTTATCTGCGATTATCTGTTTTGCCTCG
>CAMYUO010000006.1 GCA_947302065.1 uncultured Clostridia bacterium
TTTCATCTGTGCCTGACGAACTGGTATAAGTACACAGCCGTCGATGCGGGACTGCGCCTTAAAAACGAGGGCTATCCCGACAAGATGACGCTTGCGATAAGATACAGCAAGGACAAGAAAAACAACAAGGCAAGCCTTGATGAGACTTTTGATACAAAGCTGATGCTGCCCGACCTTTTTGAGCGCAGGGATAAGCCGACCGCTTATTTCTTCACGCCTGTTTTCTATGAGTCGGAATGCTTCGGCTATGCCGCACTTAGCTACGGCAATGAGCCGAGAAGCTATGACGAGAATTACCGCCGCTGGATAGGCACTGTGTGCATTTCGTTTGAGGCACTGCGCAGGACGATGATGATAGACAGCCTGCAGGAGCAGTTGAAAAAGCACAGGCACAGCAAGTTCGCAGGTCCGAACAGTGCATATGATCGAATGAGCGATCAGGAAAAGCTCGACCACGACCTCGTGGGACAGATACTCGACAACAACCTGCTGACCTATCATTTCCAGCCTATCGTGAATTCAAAGGACGGCTCGATCTATTCATACGAGGCACTTATGCGCTCGATGACAGACAGACCGATCTCGCCTTTGTCGATAATAAAATTCGCAACGATGCAGGGCAGACTTGAAGACGTTGAGAGAGCTACGTTCATAAACGTCCTGCAGATAGTTGACAAGAACAGAGAGCGTCTTGCGGGCGCAAAGGTGTTCATCAACAGCATACCCGGAGTGCGCCTGCACGACCCGGATAACAGCACGGTTGAAGGTTTTTTGAAAGCCAATTCCGATCTTGTGGTCGTTGAGCTGACAGAAGAAGCGGAGCTGAGCGATGCAGAGCTTGAAAGGTTAAAAGATTATCTGAGAAATCTCGGCATACAGATTGCCGTTGACGATTACGGCACGGGCTATTCAAATATCAGCAATCTGCTCAGGTATATGCCGAACTATGTTAAGATAGACCGTTCGCTGCTGAGCAGCATACAATCTGACAGCCACAAGCAGCACTTTGTAAGAGAGATAATAAATTTCTGCCACGACAACGCTATACTTGCGCTTGCAGAGGGCGTTGAAACAGCCGATGAGCTGCGCACGGTCATTCATCTCGGTGCGGATCTCATCCAGGGCTTCTATATCGGCAGACCATCGCCGCTGTTCATCGGTCAGATCGACCCGAGACTGCGCAGTGAGATAAGGTCTTACTATCAGGAGCATCTTGACGGCACGACCAAAAAGACTTACACCGCCGGAAAGACGAACCGTGTTTCGCTCGGTGCGCTCGTGCGTGACGGCTGTTCTGACATCGTTGTCGGACAGGGAAGCATGGTATATAAGGATATTTCTATTATCGGTGCGCCGTCGCTGAAAACGGACATCAATCTGAGGATAGAGCCGGGTTACACCGGACGCATCACGCTCGAAAATGTGGCGTTTTCAAATGTCAAGAACAGACCAAGCATCGAGCTTTGCGAGAACTGCGATGTGACGCTGGTGCTCGTCGGTGAAAGCTTGCTTTCAAATTCGGGCATTTATGTCCCCGAATCGTCCAGACTCACTTTTGAGGGCGACGGAGATCTGAAACTGCGTCTGACGAGCGCTGAGTATTTCGGCATCGGCGCAGGCAACGAAAAACACGGCACGATAGTTTTTGAGCAGGACGGCAAGATCGAGATAACGAGCCGAGGAAAGAACGGAGTCTGCATAGGCTCGGGCAAGGGCGGAACTATCAGGATCAACAAGGGTCACTATGTGCTCAAAGCGACCGGCGACAGAAGCGTCGGCATCGGCTCGATAAGCGGAAATACAAACCTTGATATCGTCAAGTGCAATCTTGAGGAAGAACTTCTGGTGACAGAGGGTCTGGGCGTCGGCTCGTATGAGGGCAATGCGGAGATCTCGATCTCACGCAGCTCGTTCAGAATGATCATCAACGGAAGCACCATCGTGGCTGTCGGCACTGTCGGCGGAAAACGCTGCTGCGTAAAGATATTTGAAACGAGCGGTGCGATAAATATGAGAGCCAATAACTCCACCTGCATCGGAGCACTCGACGGCAAGACGAGCATATATATCAGTTATGCGTCTATCAGCCTGTTCAATTCAGGCAAAGAAGCGCTCGCACTGGGCGGATACAATGAGGATACGCTCATCGACCTCAACAGTGCTGATACAAGGGTCGAGGTGCATAATGTTATAAACAAGGATACCTATGCGCCCGATGATAAGATACAGATAGTCAACGGCAGGATGAGTTTTGTCGTAAATGACAAGACTATCGAGCGCAAGCTGAGATATGATTTCAACGATCAGTGATCTTTGCAAAAAAATACCCAAGCTGATCCCGGAGGATAATTATGTTAGACAACGATCCGATTTTCAATAAAATTGCGCAGGAGCTACTTGTGGATTACACGAGCGTGTATTATGTCAACGCCGTGACAAACGAATACCAGTGGTATTCAGCCGACCCCGAGTTTCATTCCCTGCATCTTGAAAAGGGCGGCGACGACTTTTTCAAAAATCTCGTGAGAGATGCTGACAAGGTCATCTATGAGCCCGACAAGCATATTTTCATGCAGGATATGCAGAAAGAAAAGCTGCTTGCGGAAATGAAAAAGGGCACGATGCAGAGCATCGAATACCGCCTTATGATAGACGGCAGACCTGTTTATCACTCGCTTAGGCTGATAAGAGGTCTGAGCGATAATGACGATTATTTCATTCTCGGCGTTATCAACATCGACAAGCAGGTCAGAGAAAAGCTCGAGGCTGAAAAGCTTGGCCATGAGAGAAATATCTTCAATCAGATAGCTGCCAGCCTTGCGGAGCATTACGATACGCTCTATTACATCGACGCAAAGACGAGCTATTACTTTGAGTTCTCTTCATCGTTCATCTACAAGAGCCTCGGCATACCCTCGGAGGGAAATGACTTTTTCACCGAGAGCAGAAAAAACATCAGGAGTATCGTTCACCCCGATGACAGAGACCGTGTGCTCAAACTTTTCTATAAAGAATCAATGCTGCAGAATCTGCGCAGCAAGCGAACGGTAAACGTCACATACCGCCTTATCATCGACGGCGAGGTGGCATATTACAGGCTCACGCAGATGTGGGCTAACGACAAAGAGCATCTCATCGTCTGCATCGAAAATGTCGATGCGGAGATAAGGGTCGAAAAGCAGCTCAAAGAAACTCAGAAAAAGACCATTACCTATGAGCAGATAGCGCAGAGCCTTGCGTCTAAATATGACGTTATCTATTACGTCGACAGTTCAAACGGTCTGTATGCGGAGTTCACATCGAATAATATCTACGGCAAGCTTGAGATACAGGAAGAGGGCAACGATTTTTTTGCAGACGTTGTCAAAAACGGCGAAAAGCTTCTGCACCCCGATGACAAGGAACGTGTTTTCGGTGTTCTTCAGAAGGATTATCTCATCACAGTGCTCGAAGATAAAAAGCAGTATATGACAGACTACCGCCTTGTTGTTGACAACAAGACACAGTACACAAGGCTGACAGTTACATGGTCGAGCGACAGGGTGCATTTCATTATCGGTATCGAGAACATCAACGACGAGGTCAAGAAGGAAAAAGAGCAGGTCAAGGCACTCAGCCTTGCAAATGCTATGGCAAGGCGTGACGAGCTGACAGGAGTCAAGAACAAGAAGGCTTACCAGGAGCTTGAAGACTCTGTGCAGAGCAACATAGACAGCGGCGCAGACGAAAAGTTCGCTGTCGTCGTGTGCGATATAAACAACCTCAAGATCGTCAACGACACACAGGGTCATAAGGCTGGCGACGAGTATATCCGTGCATCATGTCAGCTTATCTGCAACGTGTTCACTCACAGCCGTGTGTTCCGCATAGGCGGTGACGAGTTCGTTGCGTTCCTCGGCAGCGGAGACTACGCAGACAGAGCTGCGCTTATGGATAAGCTCAACCGCATCGTTGTGGAAAATCTCAAAAACGGCGAAGGTCCTGTTGTTGCAGCAGGCATTGCCGATTTTGACAGAAAAACCGATGAAAAGATGAGCGATGTCTTTGACAGAGCCGACAAGGCGATGTATGCAAAGAAAAGCTACCTAAAAGAACTTGGACTGCAGGGCGGAGATGCTCCTGCAACTCACGGCATAAGCGCAGTTATCACGACCGAGCGCAAAGCAAAGCTCGAGGGTATGTTCGCCGCATTCGACCTGTTCTCGGGCGACGGATATGTATATCTTTGCGATATGAAATACGACTATTCCATTTGGGATAAGCGTGCGGTCGAAAAGTATGGTATGCCTGATGAGCGTATGTACAGAGCAGGCGACATCTGGGAGGAGCGTGTTCACCCCGATGACCGTGATATCTACCGTGCAGGCATCAATGCGATATTCACAGGCAATGCATCGGGTCACGATATGCATTACCGTGCGATGACGAAAGACGGCAATTATCAGACCTGCATCTGCAAGGGCATCGTGCTCAGAGACGACGACGGCTCACCGGATTATTTCGGCGGAAAGATAATCGAGACCGCCGACGAATAAGACAAAAAGCACTTGCAAAACCCATAAAAATATGCTATACTGTTATCTGTGATGCAGATATAGTATAGCGGTCATTACTCCAGTTTCCCAAACTGGTGATGCGGGTTCGACTCCCGTTATCTGCTTTGTTATGTAGCCCGTAAACACGCTGTTTGCGGGCTTTTTCTCATGCCAAAAACGGCGGTTGGTCTTTATTTGGTCTTTGTTTTATAGTGTCAGGTATAGAGCATATAAAAGGCAGATCTGCAAAATCGCAGGTCTGCCTTGTCAATTATGTGTGATATATCTCCTCGAAAAATGCTTTTACCGCAGCTGCCATTTCGCCAGCCTTTCCGACAAAGCAATGGTCGCCGCCGTGCACCGTCACGAGCTTTGCATCTGCGTAAAGCGCCGCAGCCTTTTGTGCGTATGAGTACGGCACGGTGTGATCCTCATCGCCGTGCACGATCAGCACCTTTTTCCTGAACTTAGCGATAGCGTCCTCAACGTGCAGCAGCTGCGCAGTCCTGATGTAGTCGCCCGACAGCTCACGGTCACCGAACATTATTTTTTCGGGGATATGCTCGGGGTCGAATTGCTGACCGAGCACCTCGCCGTTACGGGTTATCTCGGGTATCATCCATGCCGGCGACAGCGGAAGTATCGCTTTGAAATCATCCGGACACATACCGCCGATGAGCATCGTCAGCAGCCCGCCCTGCGAGTGTCCGCACATATAAAGGTCTGTTACGAAATCGAGCGACTTTGCATATTTCACGACGCTGAGCGCATTGGTGACCCATTTGAACAGCGTGTGATCCTTGAACTGACCGCCGCTTTTGCCGTGCCCGTACATCTCGGCACGCAGCACGCTGATCCCGGCATCATTCATCGCCCTCTGCGCAGCGATAAGGTGATCCTCCTCCATGTGCCCTGTAAAGCCGTGGATAAGTATGCAAAGCGGACTATTGGTAACGCCATCGGGAATGTCGAGCTTTGCGTGGATCTGCACGCCGTCACTGTCAATGTAGAATTCTTTCATCAGGGTAACCTCCAGTCTATGCTTGTTGTCGCTTGTCATTGTACTGATTCAATTGTATCGCACTTTTCCAGCTGCGTCAATACCGCTGCTGTTTTTTAGTGCGGAAAATTCATATTTTATTATCTTTCAAGAGCAGCTCTGTGATAAAAGCTGCTCTTTTCATTGGTAAAATGTTTGCACAATTACTACAAATTATTGCTATAACTATACCACTTTTAGCAAAGGTGTTTAAATTACGCCTATTTTGTGTTATAGTTAATGAATAGAAAACAATAAACGAATTCGCAGAAAGCGAGTGATTTGATTGATAGTGAACCTTATCACCAAAAAGGATATGAATACAGTTATCCTACCTGAGAAAGTTGCGGGACAGTATTTCCTTTACTGGGAAGACAAGGGTAACGATTATCACATTGAAATTGAGGCTGTTGATGAAAAATGGCTTTTGAAATCAAATAAAAGAGTTCATATAATCAGCGACAGCGAGTATGTTCAAAGTGTGCAGCTGTTTCCAATGTGTATATATTGGGTTGAGATCAACAATGAACGTTTCTCGGTGTTTACCGAATCGGTATCTAACTCGCAGAATAATTTTACCAAATACTATGTTGAATCGAACTTTCAATTTGCCATTGGTAGAAATGAGGATAACGATATCATTATAGATAATGTATTCGTATCCGGAAATCATGCGTTTCTTGAGTATAATGACGGTACATGGTTCGTTCGTGACAATAACAGTACCAATTATTTATTTGTCAATGGTAAAAGAGTAGATGAAAAAGTCCTAAAACATGGCGATCTGATCTACATAATGGGACTGAAACTGATAATTGGAGGATTCTTTATTTCCATAAATAATCCAGAGGGCAGCGTTTATATCAACACAAACAAACTCAAGCCGTTTGAGGGATTTGAACAACAAGCGATCCAAACAGACGACATAGTAAATGCGGATAATTATTTTTATCGTTCGCCTCGTTTCAATAAAAAGATAGAGCGAAGGAAATTCAAAGTTGATGCTCCGCCTCAAAGTCCGATCGGAGAAGAATTGCCGCTTATACTTACACTTGGTCCGTCGATGACAATGGGTATGGCTTCGATGGTAACAGCGATCAATGCGGTCAACAATGCGATGAATAATAACAATTTCGCTGCTGCTATACCATCATTGGCAATGTCGGTAAGTATGCTCCTCGGCACGATTTTATGGCCGACAATCACAAAGAAATACGATAAGAAACGAAAGGAAAAGAAGGAAAAACAACGTCAGGACAGCTATCGGAAATATCTTACCGATATTAGTAATGATATAAGTAAAGAAGCGCATGTTCAGGAATACATACTTTCAGAGAATTTCATTAAGAATTCAGATTGTGTCAGCATAATCAGCAATCGAGACCGGAAGCTGTGGGAAAGAACACCGGGACAAGATGATTTTTTGCAGATATCTGTAGGAAGAGGTATTGGGGAACTGGATGCTGAAATGGTATATCAGGAAAGACGGTTTACGCTTGAACACGATAATCTGCTTGATGAGATGTATGAGTTGTGCGAGTCGCCGAAGAGCCTCAAGAATATCCCTATAACCTTTTCATTATTCGATAACTATATTTCCGGAATCATTGGAGACAGAAAGAAAGTTATCGAACTTGTCAAGAGCATTGTGATCCAGATAGTTTCTTATTACAGCTATAATGAAGTCAAACTGGCATTTATTTTTGACGAATATGAGGATCCTGAATTTCAGTTTGCTAAGTGGCTGCCACATGTTTGGAGCAAGGACAAAAGATTCAGGTTGATTGCGTGTACAAAAGAGGAAGTCAACGAGCTTTCTTCGTATCTTGAAAAAGCAATAGAGCCACGTTTGGAAAAAAACGATGCAGGCAATAAACCAAATCTGCCCTATTATATCGTCTTTGCGGTCAATAGGACATTGGCGATACGTTCAGATGCGCTGAAAAAAATCTATTCTAATCCGAATGTCGGGTTTAGTGTAGTTACATTGTATGATAATATTGAGTCATTACCCAAAGAGTGCTCAGCTGTTGTCGAAGTCAGCGGTATGAGCGGAAGGATCTTCAACAAGGATAATACATCGGGAGGTGTTACAACATTTGAACCTGATGTAATGCCGATAGGCGATCTTGTTGCTATCAGTAAACAGCTTTTGAATATTCAGCTTGATGAGAGAGACACTTCCGTAAGACTTCCTAATATGCTGACATTCCTTGAAATGTACGGAGTAGGAAGGATAGAGCATTTGAATATTCTGGCAAGATGGAAGGAAAATGACCCTACGCTATCACTGGAAGCGCCGATAGGCGTGGATAGTACAGGCAGATCATTTAAACTGAATCTTCATGAAAAGTATCATGGTCCGCACGGACTTGTTGCCGGTATGACAGGTTCAGGTAAGTCTGAGTTTATAATTACCTATATTCTTTCGATGGCGGTCAATTATCATCCCGATGAAGTTGCGTTTATTCTTATCGACTATAAGGGAGGCGGACTTGCAGGTGCATTTTGCGATCCGGATAATGGAATAATGCTTCCGCATCTTGCAGGAACGATCACAAACCTTGACGGAGCTTCTATAAACAGATCTCTGATTTCAATACAGAGTGAATTAAGAAGACGACAGGCTATTTTCAATGAAGCCAAACGTATATCCAACGAAGGAACAATGGATATATACAAATATCAAAAGCTTTACCGCAGAGGTGTGGTGAGCAAGCCCGTTCCGCATTTGTTTATTATCTCTGATGAGTTTGCTGAACTGAAAACACAGCAGCCAGATTTTATGGAACAGCTTATCAGTGCAGCGAGAATAGGTCGAAGCCTTGGAGTTCACCTTATTCTTGCAACGCAGAAACCAAACGGCGTAGTCGATGATCAGATATGGAGTAACAGCAGATTCAGAGTTTGCCTTAAGGTTCAGGAAAAAGCCGATAGTATGGATATGATAAAACGACCTGATGCAGCTGAAATTGCTGAAACGGGAAGATTTTATCTTCAGGTCGGTTTCAATGAATTATTTGATATGGGACAGTCCGCATGGTGTGGTGCGCCGTATGTTCCAAGTGACAGATTTGTAAAACGCAAGAACGACATGGTAACAGCGGTCAATAATCTGGGTGAGGTAATTGCAGAAGCAAAAGTCGTTGATAATACTGTAACCGGAAATGAAAGCAAGGAACTTGTTGAACTTGTGAAGTATTTATCGGCTCTTGCAATAGAAGAAAATGTTGGAGCATCACCGCTGTGGCTTGATCCGATACCAGAAAAGATCTATATTACAGATCTTCAGAACAAGTATTCTTATAAGGCAAAACAGTATGTTCTTGAACCAATCGTCGGAGAATATGACGATCCGTTCAATCAGCGGCAGGATCTGTTTACATTGGCTCTTTCAAAAGAAGGACATGCTATTATTTATGGCGCTTCGGGAAGCGGAGTAGAGAATGCGGTTTCTACGATCATATACTCGCTTATAAGTCATCACGATGCAAATGAAGTGAATGTATATGCTATCGATTTTGGCTCCGAAACCCTTACATCTTTTGCAAAAGCACCTCAGGTGGGAGAAATCCTTCTTTCATCTGATTCGGAAAAGATCATCAATCTGTTTAAAATGGTGCGTGAAGAAGTAGCAAAACGTAAAAAACTCTTCTCGGAATATGGCGGAAGCTACAATTCTTATATTGAAAACAGCAACAACACGATTGCATCTATAGTTGTGTTCATCGAAAACTTTGCAGTGTTTGCTGAAGAATTCAATGATCTTGAAGATCACAAGGGAAAGATAACACGAGATTGTCAGAAGTACGGTATTTTCTTTGTCATAACTGCTAATTCCAGCAATGCGATAAGATACAGACTTCAGCAGAATTTCAAACAGCTTGTAGTCCTTCAGATGAATGACAGCTCCGATTATGTCAGCATTCTCGGTCAAACAGAAGGTATTGTACCATCAAAACTGTATGGCAGAGGAATAGTTAAGTTTGACAGGGTTTATGAATTCCAAACGGCGCTTGTATCTGATATTAAGGACACGATGGGATATATCAGAAGATTCTGCGCTGAGCTCTCTGAAACATCAAAAACATTTGCAGCAAAGGTTCCTGTGCTTCCGAATGCAGTTAGCAGCGAGTTTGTTCAGGAGTATATCGGACAGCAAAGAACCATACCTGTAGGTGTGTATAAGAATTCTCTTGAGATCGCAACTATCAATATGATAGACAAGACTGTCAAGATGGTGTTGTCTGAAGATATTAACGAAACGGAGATATTCATTCATTCACTCGCTGTTGTTTTTGCTCAGTTGTATGACAAAGTATATGTGGTCGGCAACAGCTTCCAGATGAAGAGCGACTCGTATGAATCGATTATCGGTGATCCTGATGAGTTTGTCAACGATCTGTTTGAGCAGGTAGTTCAAAGACATAATACATTTGTAGATGCCGATATGAACGAGGAGTCACTGAGCAGTTTTGAAGATACTGCAGTCTTGTTTTACGGTATGAAATCGCTGCGGGATTCTTTGGATAGTGATATCCTGGACAAGCTGAACCTTATAATTGAAAAGACAGATCCGAGATATCGCCTGAAGTTTGTGATCGCTGACAGTGCATCGGCGGTTAGGTCTTATTCAATCTGTGAATGGTACAAAAACAGAGTTGCATCGAATGACGGCATCTGGCTCGGTTCCGGATTGTATCTGCAAAACAGCATCAAGCTTAACCGCAACAGAGGCAGTTCAGAGGAGTTAGAAAACAGTTTCGGATTTGTTGTAGAAAAGGGCAAGGAACGTCTTGCAAAATTCCTTGATTTCGTTCATGAAGACGAGGAGGTGGATTATGAATAGGTTATTGGTCGATATCTATATACCTGTCATATTCAAAAGCTATCAGATGTTCATACCCGCAAATGTCAAAATACGAAAGCTTATGCCGCTTATAGAGAGCATAGTGCAGGAGCTGAGCTATGATGCATACATGCCTTCGGCATCGTCGGTGCTTTGCCGTCGGGATAATGGCAGCATAGTGAATTCAAATGCAACTGCAGAGCAAGCCGGTATTATCAACGGTACCGGACTGATCTTAATTTAGTCGTTAGGGGATAACCCTGATATATCATTTTAAGGAGGAAAACCATTATGAATGGAACAATTCGAGTAGAACCCGCAAAGCTCAAATCTACAGCTTCGCAGATCGACGGACAGGCAGCACAGTATAAGAGACTGTATGAACAGCTCTATACTGAAGTGAATGCAATGAAGAGCGCATGGAACGATGCTGCAAACATTGCGTTTACAAGTCAGGTTGAAGGCTTCAAGGAGGATCTTGAAAAAATGTATAAGCTGATGACTCAGTATTCAGAGTTTCTTGTAAACGCAGCTAATACATATGAGACCACACAGAACAATCTGATTGACGGAGCTAAGAGGCTCGCAAACTGATAAGGAGTGAATAATTATGGCAGAAGGAATCCAGATTACATTAGGTGAAGTATCCGGTATAGCAAATACAATAAGAAATCTTAATTCGAGCATGACTGCTTGTCTTGATGAGATCCATTCTCTTATGAGAGCAAGCACTGATTATTATGACAGCGATGACGGACAAACGATCAGAACTAATTTTGATACGACCTCAGCTCATTTTGAGGAGTATCGCTCTGTAATTGAGTCTTATGCAAAGTTCCTTGATGATACCGTATCATAGCTCAGCGGCGCTCAGACAAGCAATACCGCCAATGCGGATATGTTCAAAAGCGTTTGATCAAAACTGTTGTGCCGGGAGTATGCTTCATATTCCCGGCATAATACAAATGGAGGGATACTATGAGTACAATAAAGGTCAATCCTGATGAATTGCTGGCGAATGTAAAAAAAATAGACAAGTCCATAAAAGACTACGAGAAGAATTGTAAAGAACTTTTGGAGTCAGTTAACTCAAATGAAGCCCAGCTGGATGAGAATACCCACAACGCTTTGTTAACATCTGTGCCGCTGATCAAAGAAAAATTTGATAAGGCAGCTTGGTTACTGAGAGAACGCAATAGTATTATTGAGCAGGTCGCTTCAGCATATAGAAGTATTAATGAGGTAGGCGTGGCAGGTGTTGCATTGCAAGCATCAGAAACTGCTGTGAATGCATATTTTGAGACAATGGCATCTATTGCAAAGGGAGGTGGCTGATATGGCAAAAACGAAATCATTAATTACATACTCATCATCAGTTAATGTTTCAAAAAACAGCTTGGAACAAGTACGTGCACGTTTAGGCAGCATAGCATACTCTCTCGAACAGGATCTTGATAGTATAATATCGCAGCTGACTATGGTGTCAGGAAATTGGGATACTGCAAAAGGTAAAGAATTAATGAGTAGTTCTATTTCTGTAGTGGAAGAATGCAAAAATGATCAGAAAACAGTTATAGAGAATATACGCAAGTTCCTTGATGATGTAAAAATACAATATTCTACTGCTGAAAAGAAGCTAAGTTCAAATGCTGACAGATTTAAAAAATGAGGTGAGTATTATTTATGGGAAATCACGTTACGGCTCATAATACGATCAATTCAGTGCGTTCTGATATAGTAACCGAAACCAAAAACCTAAAGAATAGTTTTCAAGAATTATTTGCAAATATGAAATGTAAAGTGACATCACAATCCAATATCTCAGGAACGATAGACGAGATAGTGAATTACTTGAAAAACACAGAGAAAAACTTGAGTGAAGCACAACAGGCTGCGACAGCATTGGCTGGCGTGAACAGGAAAGTTGCTGAAAAAAGCATTTCAATCAGTGCGTTTGCTGCTATTTCCGGAGTGGCTAGCATACATCCTATAGATATAAATACTGTCGGTGCAACACAGGCATTAGCAGGTTTTAGAGGTTGTGCTCAAAGACTCGAAGCAAAAATAGAAATACTGAACAGATGTAAAAAAGAAATATCTGCACTTTCAGAATCAGAACAGAATATCAGTTCAGTCTCTGTTCTCGATTCGTTTTTTGCCGGACTGATAGGTGGTATGAAATCTGCAGTCACAAAAGTCAAAACGGTTAAACAGCAATGTGTTGAAGGCTTGAAAAGCGCAGTTTCAAACCTGAAAAAAGCTATCAGTTGTATTAGTGATATAGGAAATGAAAATGGCAGATTTGCAAAACTTATATCAGAGTTTGAAGCCTGCGATGCAAGTATAATCAATAGGTATAAAATATCAAAATATAGTGATGTGATCACCAGAACTAATCAATACAATGAGGGTAATCTACCAGCTGAAAACGATCTTACAAATGAGATTGAAAATACAAAATCCATTAAGGGCAGTATCGAAACTGTTGTAAATGAAGAATGTAAAGAGCTTAATGAAGCAGTCACAAGGCTTGAAGATCTGTACAAGAATAATTATGGATTTGAAGCAAGAATAAAGGCACTCCAGAATCAAGACGGTTTCAGAGATGGTGAGTCTAGTCCGTATAATCGTTATAGTCCAAATTATAAAGGCCATGTAGTACCAGGTGCTTCTTGCTATGCCATTGCAGCAATATTCCAGTATGAATGTACAGGGCAATGGGCAGAAACAAATTATGTTGATATTAATAATGTTAATGATATCAAAGCTGGTGATATGTTGCACTATTATGGGTACAATGCAACTGGAATAGACGAAAATGGAAATCAAACAGGTCATTGGGTTTTTGTATATAAGATCGAGGAAGTAAATGGCGTCAAGAAGATTTATTATGCAGAAGGTAATGCTTATGATTCTGATACGAATAGAACAGGTGTAAATAACTATGGAGTACTAGATGAAAGTTCTTCTGGTACGATGGGCAGAATAAGATTTTCAGATGTTCGAAGACCTAATCTTTAAAAATGATGTGTATGATAGTTTATAAAATTAATACCTCCCTCGGTTCCCGCCCTGTAAATGAGGACAGTGCAGCTGTTTTTGAAAACAGCTTTGGAAAATGCTATGTGCTGTGTGATGGACTCGGCGGGCACGGGATGGGCGATGCTGCATCGCAGCTCGTAGTAGAAAGAATAGGTGAGCAGTTTGCTGACTGTGACAATATTTCGGAGTTTATACCTGCTGCGATAGAATATGCCCAACAGGAATTGCTTGCGCAGCAGGAGATCCTTCATGCACAAATGAAGATGAAGACGACTGTTGTGATCATTGTCACAGATGACAAAAATGCGTACATAGGCCACGTCGGTGACTCCAGGGCATATGTTTTCAACAAGAATAGAGTCAGATTCAGAACTCTTGATCACAGTATCCCGCAGATGCTGGTGCTGACAAAGGAGATCAAAGAATCTGAGATAAGGCATCACCCTGACAGAAGTTTGTTGCTAAGGGTAATGGGAACTGAATGGGACGAGCCTAAGTATGAAATTGAGAAGCCTGTTCCTCTTAAGAAGTGTCAGGCGTTCTTGTTGTGCTCTGACGGGTTCTGGGAACTTATCGACGAGGAGCATATGTGTCAGACTCTCAAGAATAGCAAGTCTGTTCAGGAATGGATGGAATCAATGACACAGATCATTGAGGATAACGGCAAAGGTACAGATATGGATAACTATACAGCGATAGCTGTATTCAATTCGTGAGATGAACGGAAGTGATGACTTGGTTAGCTATAAGGATTCATTCGGTATTTTTGATGAAAACAGTATATACGAATTAGCTGCGCAGTCCGTTATCGGAGACAGAGACGAACAGCAGGACCGTTTCGGTTATGATATGAAAGGTGACGGCGGAATAACTGTTGTCTGTGACGGTATGGGCGGACATGAAGGCGGAAAGATAGCAAGTACCAAATCGGTCGAGACGATAATGGATATCTATAATCGAAACTATCCGTGCGCTGATTATCATAAGCTGCTGACAGACAGTGCATATGACATTGATGAGGTCGTATCCGCTTTGAAAAACAAAGACGGCGAAAATATGAAAGCCGGCTCAACGCTTTCGGCAGTAGTTATCACCGACAAAAAGATGACTTGGCTTTCTGTCGGTGACAGCAGGATCTATTTGTTCAGAGATGATAATCTGAACGTGTTGACACGAGACCATAATTACAAGCTTGAGCTTGACGAAAAACTGAAAAACGAAAGAATAGACAAAGAATACTATGATAGTGAAATAAAAAATGGTGCATCTTTGGTAAGCTTTATGGGTGACGGAAGATTGACTATGATAGATTGTAATGAAAAGGAATTCGAACTAAAGTCTGAAGACAGGATACTTATTACATCAGACGGATTGTACAAAACACTTGCTGAGGATTCGATAAAAACGCTGCTGTCTAATTTTACAAATATCAGGCAGGCAGCATCAGCGCTCGAATCCAAAGCAAGCAGTATAGCCAGAAATACAAAATCAGCAAGAGATAATACAACTCTTGCGATTATCAAGATAAAATGAAGCAGGAGGGACTAATAATGAGCGCAGAGAAAAACGTCGTTCAATGCAACGGTCCGGTAAAACACTTTTATGATGCAAATAAATATGACAGATGCCCACATTGTGGTGCATCGGCAGAAAGCCCTCAGGCAGAGAAAAAACCGCATGGATTGTTCGGCGGAATGTTTGGGAAAAACACAAACAATACAAAAACGCAGGGTATTTTTTCAGACAATAAGGGAAATACGATTAGTATGAAAGCTGATCAGAGTCAGCAACCTGTCATAAAAGCTCAGCCAACTCCTGTGCCCAATCAGCCACAGCCGTACAATAACACACAGCCGCAGCAGTCGTTCTCGGCTCCGCAACCCAAAACAGCTGACGGAGGTACTGCGTTTAACAATTCATATAGAAATGCATCGAGTTATTCGAGTAATATAAATTCAGTATCTGAAAAACCGAAGGAGGTCAATGATACATTACTTAATTCTGCCGGTGATGCTGTAAAGGCTCCTGAAGATGACGGCAAAACTGTGGGCCATTGGTATGGTAAAAAGAATAATGATCCTGTGGTTGGCTGGCTGGTATGTGTAAAAGGAGAAAATCAAGGCGAGAGTTTTCAGATAGTGTCAGGAAGAAATACGATCGGGCGAAGAGAGACAAATGATATAGCTCTGATCGGTGAAAATTCAGTGTCTCGAGAGAATCATGCATCAGTATTTTACGACTACAAAAAATCTGAGTTTTATTTAAAACCTGGTGAAGGAAATACTATGCCCTATGTGAATGATGAAATGGTCACAACGATGACTAAACTCAACAAATATGATGCTATTGAGATAGGGGATTGCATTTGTGTCTTTGTTCCGTTCTGCGGAGAAGACTTTTCGTGGGATAAATACATTGAAAAGGAGTAATTCAAGTGCCGATTTGTTATTCTTGTTTTAACCAGTATGACGATGAATATGATATATGCCCGTATTGCGGACAGGAAATGATCACCGAGCCCGAGGAACCGATCTATCTTCATCCGGGAACGATACTGAATGAACGCTATATTATCGGCAAATGCGCCGGACAGGGTGGATTTGGAATAGTTTACAAGGCGTGGGACAAGAAACTTGGAACTATTGTTGCTGTCAAGGAGTTCTTTTCAAGCAAAATAGCAATAAGATATCCCGGAGAATCAGAAGTCAGAATAAGCAAAAAGCATAAAGATGAATTCTTGTACCGTAAATCAAGATTTCTGACTGAGGCAAGGTACATAACCAAGTTCATTAATCAAAAGAGTATAGTTGATGTATACGATCATTTTGAACAAAATGGCACTGCATATATTGTTATGGAATTCCTTAAAGGTGTCAACCTTAGTCAGTATTTGGAACAGCATGGCGGTCGAATAGATCCTGCATCAGCTATAACTATAATCAATCAGCTGTGCAGCGGTTTGGCTGAGCTTCACAAGGAAAAGGTAATTCACTGTGATATTGCTCCTGACAATATTCAGATCTTTGATGGATATCAGATAAAACTGTATGATTTTGGAGCAGCTAAACTTGCGGACAGCAAAGAGGTTGCAATAGATGTAGTTATGAAACCGGGATATTCACCCCCGGAACAGTATTCACAGGATAATGAGCTTGGACCTTGGACTGATATCTATGCTCTGGGTGCAACATTTTATAAAATGCTTGTCGGAAAAATACCTGAGGAATCTACTAACAGAAAGATAAATGATACTGTAAAGGCTCCGCATGAAATAGATAATTCAATATCAGAAAATCTTGGCAATACGATCATGAAGGCAATGGCTGTTGAGAAACACATGAGATTCAAAAGTGTCGATGAATTCATGCAGGTCCTCAACAGCGATAAAAAAGTATATACGATCGCACAGGAGAAAAAACGCAGAAAAAGAAGAAGACATACCGGTATACTGGCTGCAACCCTTGTCGTAGCAGCTATTTGCGGTGCTGTCTATTATTCGTTCAGCCAGAAAAAGCTTGAGGAGAAACTTAAACCAGCGACGGTAAGTGTTTGGTTCAGTGTCGATGACGGTTCAACAGAAGAGGAAGCAATGAATGCGGTCAAAAAGGATTTTGAAGAGAAATTTCCTGATGTTACTGTTGAATTACGGGCTATAAAGTGTGATCAATATGCA
>CAMYUO010000007.1 GCA_947302065.1 uncultured Clostridia bacterium
AGGTTTAGGAAGGGGGTCTGGGGGAGAACCCTTCTCCAAAAGGGTTTCCCCCAGCGGTCTGCCCACACAGCAAAGACTGGTGAGATATGATTTTTAATATCACTATTGAAAAACGAAATGCTATGTGGTATAATTAAACAGAATTATGTCAAACACAAAAAACACAAATGAAAAGGCGAAGAACTAATGAAGATACTTGATATGGAATTTACAGGCGCGCCTGTGCCTGCCGAGGCGTACAAACAGTTCGTACAGCAGCTTTCGGGCTGGTACGGCGGCGGAGAGATGCCGCAGCTTGCAAGTCAGGACTTGCGCTTTGCGCTGGAACTGCAAAAGCAGAAGATGAACTCGCTGGGGCTTGGTATGCAGTGCGCAATGAAAGGGTCGTCAGGCACGGACAAGAACAACGCGGTGGGCATTTCTTACAGCGACAGAGTGTTTGCCAACAGCATAGTCAGCGGAAATCTGAACATGACAAGAAGCATCGGCAGCAAGCAGTATCAGGCGTACAAGGACACTGACGAGATAGGTCTTACTGCGGTGATACAGGACTTAAAGGGCGGCACGCAGCCCGACAAGAGTATGCCGCTGTGCTGTCCGCACTGCGGTGCGGCATCGACTCTGGGCGAGCTTGAAGACGGCTGTGAATACTGCGGAACAAAGTTCGTTATGAGCGAGCTTTACCCCAAGGTGAGCAACTTTTTCATCACAAGGCATGAGGACAGGACAGAGAGATATAATAAGAATAAGCGTGAGGCTGCGATATTCATGGCGGCGTGCATTATCCCGCTGATAATAATGTCTTTTATCCTCGGCGACCAATTGGTGATGAGACTTGCAGGCGCTTTCGTTGCGGGCGGTATTATCGGTTTTATTCTGTTTTGTATGAAAAAGCTGTTTGAGACCTTTGCGCTTATCAGGAAGGACGCAAGAGGCGGCAGCAAAACGATATCTACACTTTATCGCCTCAACAAGATAAAAAAGCACGACCCCGAATTTTCGGGCGAGTATTTCCGTGACAAAGCGATAGCGCTGTTTCGTATGGCGGTTTACAGCAAGGACGCCACGGAGCTTGCCTGCTGCAAGTGCGGGTGTCCCGACAGGGCGGCTGACATAATCGAGGCGGATATTCACAATCTCAATGTCAACAGCTGCGAGATAAACGGAGATGTGTGCGAGGTACAGACCACGCTGTTCCTTGACTGCCTGCATTACAACAAAAAGGGCAAGATAGTGCTCAAGTGCGATAAGTTCCGTATGTCTATGCGAAAGCGGCTGAAAAAGTCTACCGAGCTTGGTTTTTCGATGAGGGCGGTAATCTGTCCGTCGTGCGGTGCAAGCTTTGATGCGCACAATGTGAAAGAGTGCCCCTACTGCCGCACGCCGTACGAGCTGGAGGACGACGACTGGGTAATGACGGCACTTTATTGATATGGCTGACAAAATGTGCGCTGTTTCGGCGGAAGCGGCGCGCATTATTTTTACAATATCACTATTGAAAAATGCGCGCGGGTGTGGTATAATAATCGGGTAAGATTTTTATATTTGGAGGTATATCAAAATGGGAATGTTTGATAAGCTTATCGACAATCTTAAAGCAAGCAAAAAGACTATCGTTTTCACAGAGGGCACAGACGAGCGCATACTCTCTGCTGCTGACAGGCTTCTCAAGGAGGAGCTCATGGGCGTTGTGCTCTGCGGAAACATTGACGACGTAAAGGCAGCTGCTGCAAAGGGCGGCTTTGACGTTTCAAAGGCTGAGATACTCGACCCTGCTACTTATCCTGAGATGGAAGCTCTCGTTGCACAGATGGTTGAGCTGAGAAAGGGCAAGATGACAGAGGAAGAGGTAAGGGCAGCACTTGCAAAGTCCAACTACTTCGGAACAATGCTCGTTAAGGCAGGCAAGGCTGACGCTCTGCTCGGCGGTGCAACATATTCAACTGCTGACACAGTAAGACCTGCACTTCAGATAATCAAGACAAAGAAAGGCTCTAACCTTGTAAGCTCTTCGTTCATTCTTTTCAGAGAAAAGGACGGCGTTGAGGAAAAGATCTCTATGGGTGACTGCGCTATCAACCTCGGTTACACCGACAAGCTCGACAAGGACGGCAACGTTGTTCTTTCCGCTGCAAGACAGCTCGCAGAGGTTGCTGTTGAGACAGCAAGAACAGCTGCATTCTTCGGCATTGATCCAAAGGTAGCAGTTCTTTCGTTCTCGACATACGGCTCGGGCAAGGGCGGCACAGTTCAGCTCTCACACGATGCAGTTATCGAGGCAAGAAACATTGATCCTGAGCTTGTTATCGACGGTGAGTTCCAGTTTGACGCTGCTGTTTCTGCAGAGGTTGCAAAGACAAAGTGCCCTGATTCCAAGGTTGCAGGTCAGGCTAACACATTCATCTTCCCACTCATCGAGGCAGGAAACATCGGCTACAAGATCGCTCAGCGTCTTGGCGGATTTGAGGCTTACGGTCCTATTCTCCAGGGTCTTAACGCACCTATCAACGACCTTTCAAGAGGCTGCACAGCTGACGAGGTTTACAAGATGGCTATCATCACAGCTGGTATGGCTTGATAAAAACATAGTTTCATATACGCAAAGAGCAGTCCGTTCCACCACGAACGGACCGCTCTTTTTTTATGATTATGAAATGGTGAGCTGTTAGTTTCTGACGATTTTGTAATAGGTCTTTGCGGTAAGGGTATAGATCGCAGAATAGATAATGGCAAAGCCGATGAAGCCGCCTGCCGAACACATAAGGTACAGACCTGTATCGTTGAGCCCGAGCTGGTAAAGCAGCCTTTTTATAAGCGGGAACACAAAGATGATGTGTATGCCTGCAACGATCAGCGGCAGGAAGAATACCATGAGTATCTGCGAACGTATCGAGCGCTTGACCTCACGCCTGCTCATGCCGACGTTCTGCATTATCTTGAAACGCTTTTCGTCTTCGTAGCCCTCAGATATCTGCTTATAGTAGATGATGAGGATAGTTTCGACAAGGAACAGCGTACCGAGGAAAAGACCGAGGAAGAACAGCGAGCCGAACACTTCCATTGCACGGTATTTTTCGTCCTGCTGTGTCGTGACCATTATGCCGCCTAAATTATCATAGTCGAAGTTTTCGGCAAGGATCATATGCATCTCATCTGTCTGTGCATCTTTATCGCTTGAAACGAAATCGAAATCTATCCATTCGCTGCCCATAGCCTCTTTGAATGACACCTTGTTATAGGCATCTGCAAGCTCTACTATCTCCTCACGGGTGTTCATGACGATATCGTATCCCATACCTGTCACATCGGGATTGCAGATAGTTCTTGCGACCTTATAGGTCTTGCCTGCGATGGTCACGCTGTCGGGTGAAAATTCGGGCAGCATAGTGACTATCACTACCTCGCCATTTGGCATCTCATAGTCTTTCTCGTGCGCCTCTGCGCCGTCTTCAAAGCCGTCGAGCACCACCTGCTTTTCCAGAACGTTGATGTTATAGCTCATCCGGGAAGCAGACTCTTTGAGAGTCAGGGCGCTGGTGCCGTTGCTGTAGGTGACAGGCATATAGTCGCTTTCAGCGAACGTCTGCGGTTTTGCAAGGTCTTCGCCGTGCACCTGAAAAACAAGCTGGCTGACCCTGCGGATATTCTCTATCTCCATTTTCTCGGATATCAGCTTTTCTATTCTGTCGCAAGCCTCGGTAGTGTGTGCGCTTATCCTGATATCGGTCGGGTGGTCACGCTTGACTGCGCCGTCTATGCCGAGCATCATTGACGATGTCACCGACACCATTACGAGCACCATTGTCGAGAGTATGCACACGCTCGCAAGTCCAACGGCGTTTCTTTTCATACGGTAGATAAGACCCGAAACTGCGGCAAAGTGATTTGTCTTGTAATAGAACTTTTCACGCTTTTTGAGGAATTTGAGCAGCGCAATGCTGCCTGCCATAAAGATAAGATATGTGCCGAAAACGACGCACAGAACTGCGAGCAGGAACAGCGGCAGCACCTTTGTCGGCTCTTCGGTGACGATAGAGATATAATATCCCACGCTGAGCAGAGCCACGCCGAGCAGTGTCATGAGTATCTTAGTCTTCGGCTCTTTCTCGCCAACGTTTGAGCCTGAAAGCAGCTCAACGGGCTTTGAAAGATGCACTCTGCCAATGGTGTAGATATAGATGATAAAAAACGTTCCCAGCATGACAAGCGTGGTCAGCACAAGTGAGCCAAATGAAATGTGGAAACCGAGCGTTGCGGTCTCCCCTATCATTTTGGTCAGCGACAAAAACATCAGCTTGTCGAGCAGCACGCCGATACCGAGTCCGCACACGAGAGTTATCGCTGCGACATAGCCTGTTTCAAAAAGCAGCAGCTTTGAGATGTGCCTTTTCTCCATACCGAGAATATTGAGCAGACCGAACTCTTTGCGGCGGCGCTTGGTGATGAAGCTGTTTGTATAAAACAGAAAGATAAATGCGAATATCGCAGTTACATAAGTGCCGAAGGTCATTATTACCGGGGTCGCCGTTGCGCCTCTTTTCATCGTGTGCAGGTCTGGATTGTTCGCAAGCGAGGATATGATATATATCATCGCCGCCATAAGCACGCAGGTGATTATATAAGGCAGATATACCCTTTTGTTCTTTTTGATGTTGTCGGCGGCAAGACGGGCATAGTACCTGTTACCCATTATGCTCACCGCCTGCCATTAACAGAGTGAGCGCATCGGATATCTTCTGATACATCTCCTCGTTTGTCGAATTGCCTCTGTATATCTGATGAAACAGCGAGCCGTCCTTTATGAAAAGCACTCTGCCTGCTCTGCTTGCGGCTTTTGTCGAGTGGGTCACCATAAGGATAGTCTGACCGTCTGCGTTGAGCTTTTCGAAGATGTCGAGCAGGCTGTCTGTCGAACGTGAATCGAGTGCACCTGTCGGCTCGTCTGCGAGAATGAGCTTAGGCTTGGTGATTATCGCCCTTGCAACAGCGGCTCTCTGCTTTTGTCCGCCCGATATCTCATACGGATATTTTTCAAGCAGCTCTGCGATGCCGAGGCTTTTTGCAATAGGCTCGAGGCGATTTTTCATCTCTGCGATGTCCATTCCCAGCAGCACCAGCGGCAGCAGGATATTATCCTTTACAGAAAAGTTGTCGAGCAGGTTGAAATCCTGAAAAACAAATCCGAGATTGTCACGGCGGAATGCGGATATCTCGTCTTCGCTGATAGCTGACAGCTTTTTGCCGTCAAGCATCACCTCACCGCTCGTAGCCTTGTCAAGCGATGCAAGGATATTCAGCAGTGTGGTCTTTCCCGAGCCTGACTCGCCCATAACTGCGACATACTCGCCGCTTTCAACCTCAAAGCTGACGTTGTCGAGCGCCTGCACCTTGTTGCTCCCGAAGCGTGATGTGTATATCTTGCCCACGCTCTGTACCGTTAAAATAGACATTTTACTCTTTCCTCCCATAATGCTCTTGTCTCATGATGCTGCGCAGGGTCTTTTCTCTCTTTCCTTGCGCAGCAGTGCTTTCTTTTGCTATGTGTATATCTTACCACACTTGTGCGCTGCGCAACATCTATTCATGTGACAATTTGAGTGCCCGATGTGACATTTTTGTAAGGTCGGTGTCAACACGGCGGCATATAATTGAGGGAAACCCTTTTGACAAAAGAAAAAACGGCTTCGCCGTTTTCAAGAGTAACCGTGGAAACGGTTACTCTGTTCTCCCCGAGGATACCCTATGGGTATCCTCGCAAGCGACCAGCGGTCGCTTACCAAACATTCCTTCCTAAAACTTTTATTGCTTTTTCGATATTCGGGTCTGCGACCCAAATACCGAAAAAGTAGTGAGAGTTTAGAAGAAAGACTGAAAAAGAACTCTTTCAAAAGAATATCCTCGTTCATACATCAAGTATATGACGCTGATATTAAACTATTATCTTCTCGGGCAGGGTGAGCGTTACGCTCGTGCCTTTGCCGACAGTGCTCTGCAGTGATATGCCCGCACCTATCTTTTTGCAGGCTTTCTTTACAAGGTAAAGACCAAGACCCGTTGACGAGTTGCCTGCTCTGCCGTTGCAGCCTGTAAAGCCACGCTCAAACACTCTCGGCACGTCCTCGGGTGCGATGCCGATGCCGGTATCTGTGACAGTTATGTTCCTTTCGCTGACGGTGACAGTCACGCTGCCGCTGTCGGTATATTTTATGCTGTTTGAAAGCAGCTGCTCTATTATAAATCCCAGCCACTTTTCATCGGTGACAGCCGTAAGGTCTGTTCCCTGATAATCGAGCCGCAGGCGTTTGCGGATAAAAACCGCCGCATATTTTCTCACGCACCTGCGGATAACGCCGTCAACGCTGACATTTGCGGCAACGATATCCGATGAGTTCTCGTCGAGTCTGAAATAGTAAAGCACCATCTCGACATACTGCTCGATGCGCATAAGCTCGGCACAAAGCGCCTGCTGCTCGGCGTTCACGCTCTGCGACAGGTCCATCTGCATCACCGAGATAGGTATTTTTATCTGGTGCACCCACGTTGTGAAATAGTCGAGCATATCGGTCTTGTCGTTTTTGTATCTCTGCTGTGCCTCGGTACACTTGAGGCGAAGCAGTCCGATAAGTTCGTTTATCTGCTTTTGCTCGGGTGTGCCCGGCTCGGGCAGCGGACTAATGAGCGCATTGGTCTCGTCAAGCAGGCGCTGCCATGCAAGATATTTTCTGCGGAAAATTATGAACTTCACGGATATGATAACTGCGGCAACAGCAATGCAAAGCGCTGATGCATAAAGCACAGCCTCGGCGTGCAGGTCGTAAAGCGACAGCACATATGCAAATATCCCCGCAAACAGCAAGAACGTTGCCGCCGAAAGCGCATATCTTCTGATAAATCTGAAAAACAGCTTCATATCCGCCTCACGTTTCGATGATATAGCCGCTGCCGACACGGGTCTTTATCATATCGCTTATACCCAGCTCTGCAAGCTTTTTGCGCAGACGTGTCACGTTGACGGTCAGCGTGTTTTCCTCGACATAGCTGTCCACTTGCCACAGTTTGAGCATCAGCGCATCACGGCTGACGATAGTGCCTTTGTTTTCAAGCAGCGTCTGCAGAATGCGGAACTCGTTCTTTGTAAGCTCGAGCGTTTTGCCCTCAAAGCTCACGGTCGAATCGCCAAGGTCGAGCACCAGACCTGCGTGCGAAAGTATCGGTGCAGGCTGTGCCATCTCATAGCATCTGCGCATAACGGCTTGTATTTTTGCAACGAGCACCGACGGGTCAACAGGCTTTGGGATAAAATCGTCCGCACCCATATTCATTGCCATAACGATGTTCATATTATCCGATGCAGATGAAAGAAAGACTATCGGAACTTTTGATATCTTTCTTATCTGTCTGCACCAATGGTAGCCGTTGAAAAACGGCAGGGTTATATCCATAAGGACAAGGTGAGGCTTTATCTGTTCAAACTCGCCCGTGACATCGTCAAGGCGTGCTGCGCAGCAGACCTCATAGTCCCACGCAGAAATTGCAGTTTTCAGCGCCTGCGCAAGCGCTGCGTCGTCTTCGACTATATAGATCTTATACATTCTGTTCTCCTGAGTTTACGGTGCAGGCTCGGAGTGAGGTCCTGTACAGTTTATTATCACCGGATAGATATAGATGACGATGAAAACAAGTGTGCCGATAACGATGACTGCACCACGGCAGACTGCATACACCACATCGTCAAGTTCGACTTTTTTGCGCAGCAGGTAGCTGCCGACGGCGACGAGCACACCGAACACCGACAGGCATATGCCTGCGGTCAGACCCATAGGCTCGGCAGTTATGCGTATATCGTTGGTTCCGTCCTTGAGGTCAAATGCGATAAAGTCGTCAAAGGCTTTTTCATAGCTTACCTTTTCGCCGTTTATCTCGACGTTGAACGTTTTTGAATATGGCACGAAAAGCACGCACTTATCGCCCTCGGAAGCCTCGCAGCTGCCCGAGATCACGCCCTGCTTTTCGTCAAGGTCTGCACATCTTGCATTGCTTGTGACCTTATCGAGCTTATCCATATCAAGACCGTAAATGCCGAACGAGGTACACCTTACATTCTTGAGCACCTCGACATCTATCTTGACCTGACAGTTCTCAAAAACACCGAGGCGGAGCAAGCCGTTTGATGCCTGCGAGGGATAACCCGTCTGGATAACGGTATTGTTTATGGTTATGGTAAAGCTGCCGTTGATATCCTCATAGAGATTTGAGGAGAGCTTATCAAAGCAGTCAAAATATATGACCTGTCTGCCTCTGACAAAGAAGCTGTAATTCATTTCATTCGTTTTGCCAAACGGCATAAGCTCGATCTCGTCATCGTCCTGATCATAGATGACCTCGTTTGTGCTTTCGGGTTCATACTTAGTGATGATATCGTCCGAGTCGTTTTCTGCAAAGAGCGTGCGGTAGAGATCCTGCTGCACTTCAAAGCGGTCAAGGTCTTCAAAAGACTCCATATCAGAGATATCCCTGTCGGTGATAAGACCGAGCCCGATATAATTCTCTCGCTCATAGACGCTGTACTTGTCGGTAGACACGACCGCCTTTTCCTCTGCGAGAGGTTCTCCTGCTATCTTGTACTTTACGCTGAAAAGCGCATCGGTAAACTCTGTACCGCCGTGTGAGCCGACTTCCATCCAGTAGGACGAATATCCGAGCTTTTTCATTGCATACATATATGCTCTGTCGGTGAGCGAGGTATAATGGCTGAGGCTGCGGTAGCTCATTGCTCCGATATTGTTGACATCAAAATGCTTGCCCGTGGTCTTTACACGGTAGAAGCTGTCGTCCTTTATCTTGCCGTCAAGAGCGAACACGCTGCGTGTTTCCTGTGCTTTTTCGATAGAATAGTCCTTGTTGCTGGTAACGTACATATTCAGCGCAGTTACCGACTGCGCCACGACAAAGCAGCCAAGCAGCACGGTGAACACACGCTTGCCGAGAAATCCTTTTTTGTAAAACAGGAAGATGACCGCAAAGGCTGCGGCAGCGACAAAGAAAATTTTAAACTCGATGCCAAGGAAAGTATCGTCAGACCACAGCGAACGTGAATAGTTCATTATCTTTGTCTCGTTGCGGCGAATAACGAGGTCTGTGAGCAGCACCGATGCACCTAACAGTGCAAAGCAGAACACGGGCAGGGTTATCCTGCCGACCCTGGACTTGACGGGTGAAACTGCGATATGCTCGCTGCCGTCCTCGATGAACTGCGCTGAGCAGATAAGCATAAGAAATACTGTGATGAACGCATAGCGGCACGGGAATGACATATAGCTGCCCGTGTGCCACATAAGATTTATCGGCTCGGCATACATCGGTATCAGCATCAGCGTGAGCATTATCAGCATAGTGCTGTTTTGCTTTGTGCGCCTGCGCTTGTCGATGATGCAGACGGCGCAGATAACGATAGCGACAGTGCTGTATAACAGCAGTGCGGTTGCGGTCTGATGCTCAGACAAAAAGCTCGTTGCTTTGAGGTTCTCGCTGATAGATGTGGTTCGTCCGCTGACGAAATACTGCAAAAGGCTGGGCAGCCACACGACTGCCGTGATGAGCGCAGCGATAAGGCTTCCGATAAGGAACAGAAAGCCTGCCTGCTTGTACTCATTTTTCTTGTCACGGACGCAGATGAGCGCAAAGAAAAGAATGCAGAAAACGGCTATCATATAGCAGATGTAGTAATTCACGACTGCCATGATGCTGAGCGTTACAACGTAAGGCAGCAGCTTGTTTTTGGTTATCAGGCGGTGTATGCCTATCATCAGAAGCGGGAACAGATACATAACATCGAGCCAGATGCTGTTCTGATAATAGACCACGGCGTATCCGCAGAAAGCATACGAGATGCTGAGAAATGCCGCAAAGAACGGCGAGAGCTTTTCAAAGCACTTTCTGAAAAACAGCATTGCCGTCATGCCCGCAGCCATAAGCTTGAGCATTGTCAGCACGTTTACGAACAATACGAGATCCTGCTTGGGTACAACAAATGCCAGCAGATTGAGCGGACTTGCAACGAAAAAGAACACAACGCCTATCATGCTCATTCCGCCTGCGTTCTGCATATTCAGGAAAAATCCCGTTTTGCCCGAAAGAATATCTTCAAGGTTTGCGGTCATCGGGATGACCTGCTGGGTCATGTCACACCACGCTATCGTGCCGTTGCCGAACGGATAGTAACCTTTGACCATGAAAACCACCGAAATGATGATCATTATCACTATCGGCACGCCGATGAGAAAGCCCATATCCTTTATAAGCTGTTTTGTTTTATCGTTCATTATACATCTTTCCTATTTCATATTTTTTTGCCCTGCAAGGCACATACCTAAACGTAATTATACTATATTCAAAGGCGTTTTGCAAGTGCTTTGTGCAGAAAATGACAGATATTTGCGACTTGACAAACACAACGAGCTGTGTTATACTAATCACAAAGAGAGGCACCCCCGGGGAGTGTGGGTGACAAGGAGTGATGAACTATGATGGCAGACAAGCAAAAGGTCAGCAAGCTGCTGCGCACAGCAAGAGGGCAGATCGACGGCATACTCAAAATGATTGAGGAGGACAGATACTGCGTGGATATCTCAAATCAGCTGATGGCGACGCAGGCTGTGCTCAAAAAGGCGAATATGGAGGTACTGACAGCGCACTGCAAGGGCTGTGTGGCTGCGGCGGACACTGCCGAGGAAAAGGAAGAAAAGATCGACGAGATGATCTCGCTGCTTTCAAAGCTGATGAAATAGCGGTGTGCGCACGGCGGGTGCGCTTAGAAAGGCAAAGAAATGAAACAAAGATTTGATGTAACGGGAATGACATGTTCGGCATGCAGCAGCAGAGTCGAAAAGAGCGTGAGCTGTCTTGACGGCGTGCAGCAGGTGCAGGTCAACCTGCTGACCAACAGCATGAGCGTTGAATATGACAGCGCAAAGCTCGATGACAGCGGCATTATCCGCGCTGTCACGGCGGCAGGCTACGGCGCATCCGTCAAGGGAAAGACGCAGAGAAAGAGCGCCGAAAAGAGCGCAGTTTCTGCGGCTGACGAGGCACGGCGTGCAATGAAGTCACGCCTTATCTGGTCGTTCGTGTTTCTTATACCGCTGATGTATGTGTCGATGGGACATATGGTCGGGCTGCCGCTGCCGGGTTTTCTCTCGGGTGAGAAAAATGCCGTGAGCTACGCATTTGCGCAGTTTTTGCTGTGTCTGCCTGTGGCATATATCAATTTTGGTTACTACTCACGGGGATTTCGGAACCTGTTCCGCCTGTCTCCGAATATGGATTCGCTGATAGCCGTCGGCTCGGCGGCGTCGATAATCTACGGCATCTTCGGCATATTCCGCATGAGCCACGGCATTTCACACGGCGAGAGCGAGATAGTCCACACATATATGCACGATCTGTATTTTGAATCTTCTGTGATGATACTTGTGCTGGTCAACCTCGGAAAATATCTCGAGGCACGCTCAAAGAGCAAGACCAGCGAGGCTGTCACGGCGCTTATGGATCTGTCACCGAAAACGGCGGTCGTTGAGCGTGACGGACAGGAGATCGAAATTCCTGCTGAGGAGCTTGAAAAGGGCGACATAGTGATAGTCCGTGCGGGCGAGAGCATCGCCTGCGACGGCATCGTGACCGAGGGAACGGCGGCTGTCGACCAGTCGGCTATCACAGGCGAGAGCATACCCGTCGAAAAAACTGTCGGCGACAAGGTCATCAGCGCAACGATAAGCAAAAGCGGTCTGCTGAAAATCAGAGCGACACATGTCGTCACAGACACCACGCTTTCAAAGATAATCTCGCTGGTGGATGAGGCATCAAGCTCAAAAGCGCCTATCGCACGCACCGCCGACAAGATCGCAGGCGTGTTCGTGCCGATAGTCATGCTCATCGCACTGACTGTGGCAGGCATATGGCTGCTCGTCGGCGCAGAGGCTGAATTTGCGCTGTCCTGCGCAATATCGGTGCTCGTGATAAGCTGTCCGTGTGCGCTGGGTCTTGCGACACCAGTGGCGATAATGGTCGGCACGGGCAAAGGCGCAGAAAACGGCATACTGATAAAATCGGGCGAAGCGCTCGAAACGCTGCACAGCGCATCGGCTGTCGTGCTCGACAAAACGGGAACGGTCACAACCGGCAAGCCCTATGTTACAGCCGTTTACCCGATAGATGCAAGCGAGAGCGAACTGCTGAGCGTGGCATACACACTTGAAAACGGCAGCGAGCACCCGCTGGCAAAGGCAGTCTGCGAACACTGCAAGGGCAGGGAGCTTTTGCAGCTCAGCGGATTTGAAACTCACTCGGGACTCGGCGTAAGCGGAATCATCGGCGGCGAGAGGTTCTTTGCAGGCAATGAAAGATTTTTGCGTGCGCAGGGCGTCTGGAAAGAAAGCGATGCAGTAAGAGCCGCAATTGAAAAGAGCGCAACTCCCCTGCTGTTTGCAAGCGAAAAGAAGCTGCTCGGCGTTATCGCAGCCGACGATATGATAAAGCTTGACAGCGCTGCGGCGGTGGCTGAACTCAAACGCAGAGGCATCGAGGTCGTGCTGCTCACGGGCGACAACGAGGCAGCCGCACAGCGTGTCGGCGCACAGATCGGCGCAGACAAGGTCATCGCAGAGGTGCTGCCTGCCGATAAGGACAAGGCGGTGGCGCAGCTTCAGGCGCAGGGAAAGATAACGGCGATGGTCGGCGACGGAATAAACGATGCGCCTGCACTTGCAAGGGCAGATGTCGGCATAGCTATCGGCGCAGGCACGGACATTGCTATCGAAAGTGCAGATGCGGTGCTGATGAACAGCTCGCTGTTCGATGTGGTCACGGCGATTGACCTCAGCCGCAGTGTTCTGCGCAACATCAGGCAGAATCTTTTCTGGGCGCTGTTTTACAACTGCCTTGCGATACCGATAGCCGCAGGTGCGCTGTATCACGCATTTTCGATAAAGCTCAGCCCGATGATAGGCGCTGCTGCAATGAGCCTCAGCAGCATTTTTGTAGTAAGCAACGCTTTGAGGCTAAGGCGTTTCAAGGCGGTAAAAAGCCCTGTTCAGCAGGCAGCCGAACAGACGGCAATAAACATCAAGGAGGAAACATCAATGGCAGTTTACACAATGAAGATCAAGGGAATGATGTGTCAGCACTGCGTGGCACACGTCAAAAAAGCACTCGAGGGCACAGGCGCACAGGCAGATGTCGATCTTGACAAGGGCGAGGCACGCATCACGGCGGGTGCGGATATTTCCGCAGAAACGCTGAAAAAGGCTGTCACCGATGCAGGCTACGAAGTGACCGGACTTGAATAGGTGAAGCGCTATGAACGAATGGGATAAGGCACAGGCAGGGTATCTTTACGATGCCAATTACGATGAGAAGCTGATAAAAGAGCGGACACGGTGTGCGGATCTTTGCTATGAATTCAACCGCTGCAAGCCGTCTGACACGGCACGGCGTGACGAGCTTATCAGGCAGATCCTGCACAGCACAAAGGGCAATGTCACTGTAACTGCGCCGTTTTACTGCGATTACGGCAACATCTGCGTCGGCGAGAACTTTTACACCAACTACAATGTTGTGGTGCTCGACGGTGCGAGGGTGACGTTCGGCGACAACGTATTCATTGCGCCGAACTGCGTATTTACGACGGCAGGGCACGCACTCGACACCGAGCAGCGAAACAAAGGTCTGGAAATAGCCCTGCCGATAACGGTCGGCGACAACGTCTGGATAGGCGCAAATGTGACCGTTCTGCCTGGCGTGACGATAGGCTCGGGCACGGTCATCGGCGCAGGCAGCGTGGTGACAAAGGATATCCCCAGCGGTGTGATAGCCGTCGGCAACCCTTGCCGTGTGCTGCGAGAGATAACCGATGAGGACAAAAACAAATACCCAGTTTACACGGAATAACAGCAAAAAAATGACCGCACGGGCTTTGGAACCTGTGCGGTCTTGAATTTTCATATGGTTTTGATTGTCTGCATGAACATCTGCATCCTGCGGTAGCTTTCAAGCAGAGTTTCCGTACAGCTGCCCGAGCGCAGCGGCTCAACTATCGCAACGCAGTCGTTATATATCGGAGTCATGCCCATATTGGCGTAGACGCCTTTGAGCATGTGTGCGTAATGGAATGCGCTGTTTACATCGCTTTTACTGAGCGCATCACCGAGCTTATCAAAGTTATCGTCGGTGAGCATCTGTTCAAAGCAGATGAAATAGAGCTGTTTGTCGCCCATAAAGCGTTCAAGCGCTGCGTCGATATCACAGCCGAGCGCTTTGAGCTTTTTTATCCTTTCGTCCATAAGCGCTCTCCTTTCGCTTACTTGCTCGCAAGTGAACGCAGTGACCAGCTTGCACCCTCTTTTCTGGCTTTTTCAAGCTCCTCCTCGGCAATTTCAAGCAGAGCATCAAAGTTATTGACACCCTCGGCGATAGCGCCGCCGATAGTACACGCAAGATACGACTCAGTGAGTTTGAGGTCGAGGTTTGCGACCTTGTCGATTATCTGGTGGCATTTAGCCTCGACGGTCTCCTCGCCTGCGATATTGCTCATGAGCACGCATATCTCGTCGTCGCCTATACGGGCAACGACGTCGTTGGTTCTGAACATAGCCGTGAGCATCTGTGCAAGCTCGAACAGCATCCTGTCAGCTGTCTGCACGCCGCACTCCTCACTTATCTTTCTGAAATGGTCGATGTCTATCATCAGCAGGGCGTACATGCCGATAGCTTCCCTGAGCATGCTGTTGATGAGCTTTTCGCCTGTGGCACGGTTATATATGCCTGTGGTATAGTCATTGATGATGCCTGCATCGCTGCTGTGGCGGTTGATTATATCACGGAAATATCTGTCCGATTCAAGCACGTTGTCAACTCTGCGCACCATCGTCTCACGCACGAACGGTCTGACGATATAGTCGTTGACGTTCATATTGAGCATTACCTGCTGCTGCTTCGGTGAATCCTCGGCAGTTGTGATGACAACGGGTATGCCTCGCAGCACAGGGTCTGCGTTCTTTTCTTTGAGGAACTCGCCGCCGTTCATCTCCGGCATATTAAGGTCAAGCAGAATGATATCAATATTGCTGTTGTCGTGCAGTATTTCAAGCGCCTGCTTGCCGTTTTCGGCGGTGATGACGGTGAATTTGTCGTCAAAGAACGATGTGAGCGTGTCACGGTTAAGCTCTGCATCGTCGATGATGAGCATACGTCCCGACATACCTGCCTGATTATGCATCGACTCACGCAGCTTTTTGAGCTTCTTTTCAAACTCACGCTCAACAGTGATGTCCTCGAGGCGTGCGAGCAGTATGCTCTTGTTGCCGATAGTGTCGATATATTCAAACACGGCGTGAATGCTTTTATAGCTGTTGCTGAAAGCGACGTATCTGCTGTATTCGCACTCGGAAGTGCCTTTTCTCTCGATAGCGGTCTTAATCGAATCGACTATCTTCCAGCGGTCACGCTCATAGACGATATCGAGCGGATTGTACTTATACAGCACTCTGGTCGGCGAATTGAGCAGCTCGAAGAACGCATCGTTGACACGGATTATCTCCAGCTCCTCATGCGACTCGGTATCGCACTCGACAACGGCGATAGGCTGAGAGTTGTGTGCAAAGCCGATAAGCTCGTCGATATGGTTCATTACCTCGTCTGTATCTCCGCCCGATTCGAGCAGTTTATCAATGTTCTCGTCGCTTGCGAACGCATAGCGCTCATAGTCCTTGACGCACATAGGCTTTGCATAGTAGTAGCCCTGAACATAGTCGCAGCCTATCTCACGCAGGAAGCTCACAAGTTCTGCGGTCTCAACGCCCTCGGCTATGACAGTTATGCCCAGCCATTTGCTCATGCGCACGATAGATGCCACGATGCTTTCGCA
>CAMYUO010000008.1 GCA_947302065.1 uncultured Clostridia bacterium
GTATTGAATATATAGTCATATTTTTCATCGGCACTTTCGGGAGCGTTTTCTCTGCCGATATATTTCATCGGTATTATCGCAAGGTCAAAGTCAAGATCCTCAGCTGCTGACATCGCACCCTTGGCGATGTTCCTGCTGAACTGGTCTGACAGGCTTGCGATAACAAGTCCCACTTTATAGCGATGTGTCATACGCTCGATCCTCCCGTTTCGTTTTTTCTGTCTCATTCTTTCTTCGTTGTATTCAAATATTTTTAACATTAACAGTATAACATATCCACCTTGTTTTTGCAACAGTTTTTTGCACTTTTTGTAAACTGCGCAGCATCAAGCATTTGCGATTGTGCAAGTTATCAAAAGACAGGCGTCGGATATTGTTAATCCTGCATATTTTATTAATACATCAAACGAAAGCGTAAAATATTAAACATATCGGAACAAGGGCAGATACGGCTTATGGGCACAAAAAAGAACAGCAGATCTGCTCTGCTGTTCTTCGGGTCAGCTATTACTGATAAATTCTTATCTTGCTCTTTATATCGGCTGTTTTTGAGAGTATCTCAAGGTTGTTGTCGATATCCGCCTCTTTCATATTCGGTGTGATGAAAGCGAGCTCGTTGTCGGGTCTGCCCTGGCGCTCGATGTACATCAGCTTGCCGAACATCTCGGAGAGCGAGCCTTTGAGCGACTCTGCATTATCAGCCTGAAGTCTGACATAAACAGATGTGTTTGTCTGTTTGTAAGGAACGACAAAGCTCCTGTCGGCGCTGTCCTCCCAGTTGATAGCAAGAACTGTCTGCGGGTGCTTGAGGCAGTCGATGATATCGCCGACAACCGCAGATGCGGTCGGCAGCTTGCCTGCGCCCTGACCGTAGAACATTACGTTGCCAACGCCGTCGCCGACAACGCTGATAGCATTGTAAACGTCGTCAACGCTTGCGAGCAGGTTGGACTTGGGAACGAATCTCGGGCAGACGATAGCCTTGAGCTTGCCGTCCTCGAGCTTCTTTACCGAGCCGATGAGCTTGATGACATAGCCTGCGTTATCCGCATACTCAACGTCATCGAGAGTTATTCTTGTGATGCCCGAGCAGTGTACCATTTCGGGATAGATATGCTTGCCGTATGCCAGCGAGCCGAGGATGCAGATCTTTCTGCAAGCGTCCTCGCCCTCGACGTCAGCCGTCGGGTCAGCCTCTGCATAGCCAAGCTCCTGCGCCTTTTTGAGCGCATCGTCAAAGGACATCTGCTCCTTTATCATCTTTGTGAGGATAAAGTTCGTTGTGCCGTTGAGGATACCCGAGATCTGGAGTATCTCGTTGCCTGCGAGGCACTTGTTGATAGGTCTGAGGATAGGGATACCGCCGCCTACGCTTGCCTCGAACAGATAGTTGCACTTGTGCGCTTTTGCAAGTGCGATAAGCTCTGCACCCTTTGCAGCAACCAGCGCCTTGTTCGATGTGACAACGCTCTTGCCTGCTTCGAGCAGCTTCTTTGTATATTCATAAGCAAAGGTCGTTCCGCCTACTACCTCTGCAACGACAGTTACCTCGTCGTCGTTCAGGATAGTATCAAAATCCTTTATCATCCTGTCTGCAAACGGTGAATCGGGGAAATCCCTCAGATCGAGGATATACTTGATATCGCAATCCTTGCCGACCTTTTTGGATATCGACTCACGGTTCTTCATAAACAGCTCAACTGTTCCCGAACCTACCGTACCATAACCTATTACCGCAACTTTACACATAAATTTGACCTTTCCTCTCTGTTTGCTTTGCTTGTGTTTTATTCGCCCGAAATGAGCTTGACGTCAACGACGCCGCCGACCTTGCCAAGCTCGCTTTTAAGCTCGACAGCGGATACCGAATCCCTGTCAAAACGTACCGACACGGTGACCGTTGCCACCGAATCGACGGGGATATTCTGATTTATTGTAAGTATATTCGTGCCAAGCTCGTACAGCTTTGCGATGATCGAGCTGAGCACGCCCTTTTCATCACGCAGGATCAGATATATCGACAGGATGTTGTTCGTGAGCTGCTCTTCATAGTTGAATACACAGTCCTTGTACTTGTAGTAAGCGCTGCGTGAAATGCCGACCGCCCTGCATGCCTCTGCAGATGTCGCAGCCTCGCCTCTTGCCCGCATACCCTTTGCTGTAAGCACTTTCATGATTATCTCGGGTAAGACCTCGCTGCTGACGATCACCAGCTTGCTATCATTTCCTGCCATTTAAGTCCACCTCCTGCGCACAGATGTACTCGTGATAAATACGAATATAACACTTTTGAAGGATTTTGTCAAGCAATTGCAGTGCCCGTTACAAGAGAAAAAAGCCCATTTGCCTTGACTTTTTATGTGCGTTTTGCACAGACTGACTATATCTTGTGCCCGGCGATGCACAAAGCACAATACATTGAGGTTGAAATGTCGGTTTTTTGCGGGTCTGCGCAGCCTTATTAATGAATTTGTTACAAAAACGATTTCGTTAATAATATTATGCTTGTTATAGTTATTAAAAAGGTGTAAAATATAGCTTAGAATTTTTAATTTTCATTAATAATGATCGGAAGTGATTTGATGGACATTATCTCTGAGATACTCGAAACAGACAGACTTGCGGACGAAAAGATAATCAAGGCTCACGAAAAGCAAGCCGAGCTTGAACAGCAGACACAGGCGGAGATCGAGCGTTTCAAGGCGCAGACGCAGGAGCGCATAGAGAGCTACCGCAAAAAGACCGAGTCACGCACAAAGTCCGAATCCGACGGGCAGATCGCAAAGATCGCCAAAGAGGAGCAGGAAAAGATCGAGAAGATAGATGAGCTTTATGCCAACAAGCACAAGAAATGGGAGAAAGTCATCTACGAAAAAGTGATAGCAAGCGAATAATAAAAACCGGCTTGTTCTGAATTCGTCTCTCGGCAATTGTTTTTGCGTGAGCGAGTTCTTTCGGACAAGCGCTTCTTCCAAACTCTTTCTGAGTCCCTACTATTTTTCACTGTCGGGGACTTGCTCCCCAACAGTGAAAAATCAATAAGAGGTTTCTGAAGGGGGTTTGGGGGAAACTCTTCTCCAAAAGAGTTTCCCCCAACCAAAAGACAACTTGCGGAAAGGAGGATACGCAGATGCTTGACGGGCTTTCGTCAAATGCGACAGTTGCAAAGATACGTTCTCTGCACGGAAAGATGCTCACAAAAGAAAACTACCACGAAATGCTGACAAGGCGCAATGTTCCCGAGATAGCGGAGTATCTTTCTTCCACACCACGATACAAACAGGTGCTCAAGGACATCGACCCGATAACAGTCCACAGAGGATTCCTCGAGACGCTGCTCGAAAAAGACAACTTTGACACCTACATCAGACTGTGCCAGTTCCAGCAGCTCGATAAGGTCGCATTCTAAGATTTTCTCGTCGACAAGATCGAGATAAACTGTATCCTTATGCTGATAAACAGCATAAACACGGGCGTTGACAGGTCTTACCTCAATGACCTGCCGGGATATGTCATCAAGCACACAAAGCTCGACCTGCTCGAGCTGAGCCGTGCAAACGACTTTTCAGAGCTTATGAAACTGCTGCGTGGAACGAAATATCACAAGCCGCTGGTGCGTGTGCCTCTTTCGGAAGACGGCACGGTGGATTACACCGAGTGCGAGGTGCGGCTGAGAACGCAGTATTATGCAAACCTCATCGAAGAGGCAAGAAAAAGCTTTTCGGGCGTGCAGAGCGACGAGGTGGTGCGCATGGTCAAGGCAGACCTCGATTTCAGAAATATGATAAACGCCTACCGAATGAAAGCATTCTACGGCTTTACCGCCGAACAGATAAAAACTCATCAGATAAAGATACCAAAGGTCGGAAAAAGACTCGACGCTTACTATGCGCTCGAATCGCCCGAGCAGATGCTCGAATGGCTCAGCAGGAACGTTATGCATATGGAAGTTACAGACGATGCCGCTGTTGAGCTGAATATCCAGAGGGAAAAGTTCAGAAAGCTCGAGCACCGCATCTACCGCAGCTTCAACGCTCCTGTCGTGCTGTATGCATTCATGGAGCTTTGCGACTTTGAAACAGCAAATATCATACACATCATCGAGGGCATACGCTACGGCGTTGACCCGTCCTATATTGAAAACAACATTTTGATCTGCTGAGCGATCAGGAAAGGAGTAATGCTCAAGTGGGTATAGAAAAAATGGAGCTTGTCAGCCTCGTGGGCAAGATGGAAGAGCTTGACCGCTGCCTTGACAAGTGCTGCGAAAGCGGCTGTTTCCACATAGAGCCTGCGTTCTCGTCCGTGTCAACGGCGAACGGTCTGACGATGCTCAACGAGAAAAACGGCTACACCGCACAGCTCAAAGCTTTTGAACGGCTCGCCGCAGACCTCGGTATAGAGCTTGTCGAGACAGACCACAGCGACTATGCACCGAGGACTCCCGAGGAGTTCGCAAAACGTGCCGAGAGCATAGGCGACAGCTTCAAGGAAACAAATGACCGCAAAAACGAAGCGCTGCAGAAAATATCTGAAATGACAGGTGCTGTCACGCAGATAAACCACCTCAAAGGTATGAACAGCGACTTCAGGGAGATATTCTCCTGCAAATACGTTGCATCAAGGATAGGCAGACTGCCTACCGACAACCTTGAAAAGCTCGATTATTATGACGAGAATTTCTTCTTTATACCGTTTGAAACGCAGGACCTGTTCTGCTGGGGAGTTTATTTCTGTCCCGTTGAGGACAAGGCGATAGTTGACGACCTGTTCCGCTCGATGTATTTCGAGAGGATACAGCTGCCCGATTTCGTAGAGGGCGATGCGGATGCCGCCGTAAGACGTCTGACGCAGGAACTTGAAACGCAGCAGAAAGTCGTTGCCGACTGTCAGAAGGAGATAGACCTTATAAGCGAGCAGGCAAAGGAAGAGATACTCAAGGCTTACTCAAAGCTGTTTTATCTGCACAGCACTTTCGAGCTGCGCAAAAAGGTCGGCTACCTCAGCGGAAAGTTCTACATCAAGGGCTTTGTTCCCAAAAGGGACAAGAAAAGGTTCTCTGAGCTGATGCAGGGATTTGAGTCGGTCACGGTGACATATATGCCGCCTAACACCGATGCGAACTGCACACCGCCGACGATACTCAAAAACAGTTTCCTCACACGCCCGTTCAAGATGCTCGTTGAGATGTACGGTCTGCCGAATTACGGCGGCTTTAACCCGACGGCATTCGTTGCGGTGACATACACGCTGCTTTTCGGAATAATGTTCGGCGACCTGGGACAAGGCTTCCTCGTTCTGCTGCTGGGCATCATCGTCGGAAAGAAAGCAAACAAGGACGCAGGCGGAATGATGATCCGATGCGGACTTTCAAGTATGGTGTTCGGAACGCTCTACGGCTCGGTATTCGGCTTTGAAGAGCTGCTCGATCCGGTCTTTGAGGAGATCGGCATCAGCTTCCTGCCGCTGAAAGCGTTCAAGGAAACAGGATTTATCCTCATCACCGCTGTTGCGATAGGTGTTGCGCTGATAATCCTCTCGATGCTGATAAACATTTACATCGGTTTCAAGCAGAAGGATTACGAAAAGGCTATATTCGGCTGCAACGGGATCGCAGGACTTGTGTTCTACGCTTCACTGGCTGTCGGACTCGTCGGAACGATGATGTTCGATATGAAGATAATGTCCGCACCGTTCGTTCTCTGCCTGATAGTTATACCGCTTATCTGCATCTTCTGCCGTGTTCCGTTCTCGCTGGCAATGAAATATAAAAAGTTCAGGCTCAGCGCTGACGAGGAAGAAAAGATGACCATCGGCGGATTCATCGTTGAGAATTTCTTTGAGATGTTCGAGTTTCTGCTTTCATACATCTCAAACACGATGTCCTTCCTCAGAGTCGGCGGATTCGTTCTGTCGCACGCAGGTATGATGCTCGTTGTAATGACACTCATGGATATGGTGTCATCGACCGCTCAGCCTTTCGTGCTCGTTATCGGAAACGCATTTGTAATGGCTATGGAGGGAATGATCGTTGCGATCCAGATAATCCGTCTGGAATTCTACGAGATATTCAGCCGTTTCAACGAAAGCGACGGCGTACCGTTTGAACCTGTCGGAGCAAAGTTCTCCGCACAGACCGAATAAATTCAAAATTGACCGGAGGAAAAAACAATGCTTATTTATTTCTTACCACTTATCGCAGTTGCACTTCTGTGCGTGCCATTCATTCTTATGGCTAAAAAGATCAAGACAGGAAAAGGCTGCAAGAAAGCTTTCATCGGCAACCTTTGTTCGTTCGGCGGCGTTATGCTGCTGGCTATCATCATGCCTATCGGCAACTTCGTAAGCGCTGCTTCCGAGGAAGGCGCTGCAGCTGTTATCACAACAGGCGCAGGTCTCGGTTACCTCGCTGCCGCCCTCGCAGTCGGCCTTGCCTGCGTTGGCTCCGGTATCGCCGTTGCAGCAGGTGCTCCTGCGGCTATCGGTGCAGTTTCCGAGGATCCTAAGGCGTTCGTTAAAGCCCTCATCTTCGTCGTTCTCGGTGAAGGTATCGCTCTTTACGGACTGCTCATCTCTATCCTCATAATCTCCAACATTTCCAAGTAGGTTGGGTATATTGTCGGAGGGAACTCTTTTGGAGAAGAGTTCCCCCCGAACCCCCTTCAGAAACCTCTTATTGCTTTTTCGGCACAGAGAGTCTGCGACTCTCTTTACCGAAAAAGTAGTGAAAGTGCCGAGGGAGTACAAGGAGAATTCTTTTCAGAAGAACACCCCCGACTATATACCAAGCGACTTAAAAAGGACGAAAGAAAATGAAGTTCTATCTTATAAGCGACAACATAGACACGCAGATGGGCATGCGCCTTGCAGGCATCGACGGCATTGTCACAAAAGACGCCGATGAGACGAAAAAGGCTCTTGACGATGCGATGAAAATGGAAGATGTCGGCATCGTGCTGATGACCGAAAAGGCGGTGCGGCAGATACAGGAAACGGTCTACGACTACAAGCTGACCTGCAAGATGCCGCTTATCGTGGAGGTTCCCGACAGACACGCAACGTCAAAGATATCCGACACCATATCGAAATATCTTTCCGAGGCGGTCGGCATAAAGCTGTAAAGGCCCGCAAGGAGGACGCTATGTCACTTTTTTCAAAGAACAAACAGCCTCCCGCATCATCGGGCAGGGTAAATGTTTTCGATATCGACTACCCGTTTGACCGTTCCAGCTGGGTCGAGGTTTTCTCCGCTTGTGCAGGACGCTCATTTGTGGTGCAGCAGAGATTTGCAGAGCTTATCGTAAAAGACCGTGACTGGTTCGTTGATTTCAACGAGCAGACGCTGTCATTCGGTGAAGACGCTTTCCCAGTGCAGTTCATAGGCTCGGAATCACGCCTGAGCAACACATGGATGTGGGGCTGGAACAACATAAACGACTTTGACCCGCAGATACTCGGACTTGCCGAGCAGGTAAGGACGCTTGGGCAGCAATGGCAGCTCCAGCCGCTGACGGCAGTTCAGTTCGACATTGACGATACTTTCAACGCACACACGCTCGCAATGGTCGCAACAGGCATCGGCGGAGGCGGAAACATGTGCTATTACATAGGTCCTCACGAGAACGGCTCGGCGGTAATGGCTGTGCCGATAAAGGACGGCAGGGTCTTTGAGCCTGTGGGCTTAGGTGATTTTGTAAGCATACTTATGAGTGCGATAAAGCAGTTTGACCTTGACCACAAGATATTTGCAGAGAGCTTTCTGCTGTGGAACGGCATACCGTTTGAGCGTGACGGCAAAACACTTATCGCATATTTCCCGCAGCAGAAACTGAAGCTGACACTTGAAAATGCAGGCGGCATGAACCGCATCACGAATATAAAAACTATCTAAGGAGGAGCTGTTTTTTTACAGCGGCAGACAAATGAAAAACGAGACCGAAAAGCTGAATAAATTCAAGCTCGCTGTTTTCGCAGAGGTCGAGCAGCAGGCGCAGAGCATCGTAAAAGAAGCGCAGGCGCAGCAAAAGCAGCTGCTTTCCGAGGCAAAGGACGAGGCAGACAACGAGCTGCTCACCGAGCTTGAAAAAATAGATAAGGAATATGAGGCGGACAAGGTGCGTGCGATATCCTCACGCAAGCTTGACGCACAAAGAAACGTGCTGACACACCGCAATGAGATGATAGACAAGGTCTTTGACAACATCAGAAAGAACCTTGCCGAGTTCTGCAAGAGCGAGCAGTACCCCGAGCTGCTGAAAAAAAGGCTCGAGCTTTGCGCACAGCAGACAGGCGGCGAAAAATGCACGGCGTATTTCGCAAAGCGTGACCTTGAGCTTGGCAAAGAGCTTTGCAAGGGCACAAAATTCACGGCTGAGCCGTCACAGAGCATCCTGCTCGGCGGCGTGACTGTTGTCTGCGAGTCATCGGGCATCGCCTGCGACTGCTCATTTGACACATCGCTGTCACAGGAAAGACAGAATTTCACCAAAGCCTCAGGGCTTTCACAGATTTGATCGAAAGGCATTTGAAAAATGGACAAGATTTTTTCGATAAACGGACCCGTAGTCAAGGTCAAGGACACAAAGACTTTTTCAATGCAGGAAATGGTCTATGTCGGCAGCAAACGCCTTATCGGCGAGGTCATCAGGGTAACGAGCGATTACACGACGATACAGGTTTATGAGGGCACGACAGGGCTTATGCCGGGCGAGCCTGTAGAGAGCACGGGTGCTCCGATGAGCGCAACGCTCGGACCGGGAATACTTGACAACATCTTCGACGGCATCGAAAGACCTCTGAAAAAGCTCGAGGAGCTTTCGGGAGCGTTTATCGCAGACGGCGCTAACGTTTCGTCTGTTGACCCCGAAAAAAAATATGACTGCACGATAACCGTGAACGTAGGCGACAAGCTGTCGGCAGGCGACATATACTGCACCTGTCCCGAAACACAGCTCATCACCCACAAGTGTATGCTCTCGCCATTGTCAAAGGGCGGCGAGGTCATCTGGCGTGCGCCCGACGGCGAATACACCGTCAACGACACGGTACTTAAAATAAAGACCCAAAGCGGCGACGAGCAGGAGCTTACGCTGTGCCAGAAGTGGCCTATCAGAACACCTCGTCCCTGCAGGGAAAGACTGCCGGGCACAAGACCGCTCATCACGGGTCAGAGAATAATCGACACGGTACTGCCTATCGCAAAGGGCGGCACAGCAGCTATCCCGGGCGGTTTCGGCACGGGCAAGACGATGACCCAGCACCAGCTTGCAAAGTGGTGCGATGCTGATATCATCGTGTATATCGGCTGCGGCGAGCGTGGAAACGAGATGACTCAGGTGCTCGAGGAGTTCTCAGAGCTTATCGACCCGCACACACAGCGTCCGCTGACAGACAGAACGGTGCTTATCGCAAACACATCGAACATGCCTGTTGCGGCAAGAGAAGCATCTATCTACACAGGCATCACGCTTGCGGAATATTACAGGGATATGGGTTATCATATCGCAATAATGGCAGACTCGACATCACGTTGGGCAGAGGCTCTGCGTGAGATATCGGGACGACTTGAGGAAATGCCAGCAGAGGAAGGCTTCCCTGCTTATCTGCCATCGAGGATCTCCGAATTCTACGAGCGTGCAGGCTACGTTAAGACACTTGGCGGAAGCGAAGGCTCGGTAACGATAATCGGCGCAGTTTCGCCGCAGGGCTCTGACTTCTCCGAGCCTGTAACGCAGAACACAAAGCGTTTTGTGCGCTGTTTCTGGGCGCTTGACAAGTCGCTCGCTTACGCAAGACACTACCCTGCTATCAACTGGAACTCCAGCTATTCGGAGTATGTCGGCGACCTCGAGGAGTTCTACTGTAAGAACGTAAACGAGAACTTTATAGACGTGCGCCAGCAGATATCCAACATTCTCGTTGAGGAAAACACCCTTATGGAGATAGTAAAGCTGATGGGAACGGACGTGCTGCCCGATGACCAGAAGCTGCTGATAGAAACGGCAAGGATAGTGCGTGTAGGCTTTTTGCAGCAGAACGCTTACCACAAGGACGATACCTACGTTCCGCTTGAAAAGCAGTATCTTATGATGAAGCTGATAGTTGATTTCTATGAGCTTGCAAGAAAAGCGCTTTCACATATGAAAAGATACTTTCGCTCGGCTGGTCGGACAAGATAGTCAAGGTCAAGTATGATATCCCAAATGACAAGCCGGAGATGTTTGAAGAATACACAAAGCAAATGACAGCCGACTTTGACGGGCTGACGGAGGTGGCATAGTTGGAACTGAAATATGTTGGTCTTTCCGAGATAAACGGACCTCTGGTCGTGCTCGACAAGGTAAAGGACGTTGCTTTCGACGAGATTGCACAGCTGCAGCTTGCCGACGGTACTCAGCGCCTTGCGAGAGTCGTTGAGGTCGAGCAGGACAAGGCTGTTCTGCAGGTGTTTGAGGGCACAAAGGGACTCTCGCTGACGAACACCACCACCAAGTTCAGCGGAAAGCCTATGGAACTGCCGCTTTCAAAGGAAATGCTCGGAAGGATATTCAGCGGCTCGGGCAAGCCGATAGACGGTCTGGGCGACATTATCCCCGACAAGTATATGGACATCAACGGAAGCCCTCTTAACCCTGTTTCGAGAACTTATCCGAGAAACTATATCAACACGGGAATATCCTCGATAGATGCGCTTATGACGCTTATCAGAGGACAGAAGCTCCCTATCTTCTCAGGTTCGGGTCTTTCGCACAACAAGCTCGCCGTGCAGATAGCAAGGCAGGCAAAGATCGCCGATGACAACGGTCAGGGCTTCGGTATCGTTTTCGGCGCAATGGGCGTTAAGAACGATGTTGCCGATTACTTTAAGAGAAGCTTTGAGGAAACGGGCGCACTCGAAAGAGTTGCCATGTTCATCAACCTTTCAAACGACCCTATCATTGAAAGAATACTTACCCCGAGATGTGCGCTGACCTGTGCGGAATATCTCGCATTCGAGCTGAATATGCACATTCTCGTTATACTTACTGATATGACATCCTATGCCGAGGCGTGCCGTGAGTTCTCGTCGTCAAAGGGCGAGATACCGGGCAGAAAGGGCTACCCAGGCTATCTGTATTCCGACCTTGCGTCGATATATGAAAGAGCCGGTATCGTCAAAGGCTCAACGGGTTCTGTTACGCAGATACCTATTCTCACGATGCCTAACGACGACATCACCCACCCTGTACCTGACCTTACGGGATACATTACCGAGGGTCAGATAGTTATGGACAGACATCTTGAACAGACGGGCACATACCCTGCTGTTTCGGTACTGCCGAGCCTTTCAAGACTTATGAAGGACGGCATCGGTGAGGGCTTCACCCGTGAGGATCACTCGATGTGTGCAAACCAGCTGTTTGCGGCTTACTCAAAAGTTCAGGACGCAAGAGCGCTTGCATCGGTAATCGGTGAGGAAGAGCTTTCCGACGGTGACAAGGCTTATATGCACTTCGGCAAGCTGTTTGAGGAGTATTTCATCAATCAGGGCTTTGATGTGAACAGGTCTATCGAGGAAACTCTCGATCTCGGCTGGGCACTGCTGTCGACCCTGCCTAAGACCGAACTCGACAGAGTCGATGAAGAGCACCTCAAAAAGTATTATGATCCCAATAAGGCTAAAACTATGTTTCAGTAACTAATATTTTTCCGTCAAACCCTAAAGGGTTTGAGGATACCAAGATAACCGCAGGGCAAGGAAAAGTCCTCTCTTGCAGGACTTTTCCTCTTTCAAAACAGTCCACAGGACTGTTTTGAAATTCACCTTTTCGGAGCGCCTGACGCTCTGGGTATTTCGCTGTCTGCGGACAGCGACGAGGGCGCTGCCCTCGACCCGCCAGCCTTTTTTACGAGAAAAGGCTGGACCGAAAAACCTGTTATTATGGTTGATCTTGAAAATTTGAACGTAAAGGACGGTGACACAATGGAACAGCAGATATTCCCTACCAAGGGTAATCTGATGCTGTCAAAAAAGGCTTTGCAGCTCGCCACGCTGGGCTACGACCTGCTCGACAGAAAAAGAAATATCCTTATCCGTGAGCTGATGAAGCTCGTTGACAAGGCACAGATGCTGCGCTCGTCCATTGAGGGCACCTACTCGGAAGCGTACAAGGCTTTGCAGCAGGCAAACATCTCTATGGGTCTGGTCACGCCGTTTGCTCAGTGCGTGCCGATAGAAAACGGTATAACGATAAGCTCACAGAGCGTTATGGGTGTTGAACTGCCGACGGTCGAGCTTGAAAAAAAGCCTTTGCAGGTACATTACGGTTTTGCAAGGACTAATTCGTCGCTCGACAGGGCTTACATCGCCTTTGAGAAAGTAAAAGAAATGACTGCTGTGCTCGCAGAGGTTGAAAACGGCATTTACAGGCTGAGCGTTGCGATAAGAAAGACCCAGCGCCGTGCAAATGCCCTGCAAAATATAATCATCCCACGAAATCAGAACATAGTAAAATACATCACCGACTCGCTTGAGGAAAAAGACCGTGAGGAATTCTCACGAATGAAGGTCATAAAAGCCACAAGACTGCGGGCGGACAAAAACCACTAATGCAGTAAAGGAGAATAGTGTATGCAGACAGTAAAAAACATCTTCAAGAATTTCTGGATCCTTTCGGTATTCTGTATCGTGCTGGGCATAGCACTTGTCTTTGATCCCGGTCTTTTTGCCGATACTGGCGGATACATCGTTGCAGGTCTGCTTTGCTGCTACGGTGCGGTAATGCTTATCATTTATTTTACCAAAAGCAGCTCGGAAGGCTTTTTCGACCACGGTGCGAAACTCGTCGGCGGACTTCTTCTGTGCGCTGCGGGAATTTTCGTATTCATTCAGCCTGACATCATCGCAAAAGTCGTTGCTATCGTCTGCGGACTGTATATGCTGATAAACGGCATTGTAAATCTGCAGGGAACGCTGAAAATGCGCAAGGCAGGCTACCCTGACTGGAAAACGACGGGCGTTCCTGCACTGATAACTCTCGGAGTGGGTATTCTTCTCGTGCTCAACCCGATGATGTCTTTCGACTTTGCTCTGAGGCTGCTGGGTATCTGCCTGTTCGTAGCGGGTATGGTAAACCTCATTGACTGCGCTATCATCTCTCACAGGCTCAGCAAGATAAGCAAGAGCGAATCGACAGAGCTTGCGCTGAGAAACAACGACGGCAGCGACTCGACGGATATCATAGACATCTGATAAAGATAAAGGCATAACTAACAGCCATAGTATTCTTAACTCAACGGACAGAATACTATGGCATTTTGTTTATTATTCAGAAAATACTATTAGGTTTTAGCTAAGGGGGAGAAACCATTTGGGGAGACAAGGAAGCCTTGCCTTACGGCGTAGTATGCCGGACTTTTCTCCCCATCCGGTTTCTCCCCCTTAACCCCCGTTTCCGTCAAACCTCTCTTTTGCCGGCACCAACTCAATATTTTGAGCTTACTGCAAGTGCCTGCAAGACGCAGCTCGACCGTGGCTCGCTGCTACACCACGAGATACCTACGGACTTTGGTGACCACTTTTCCTTTATTTTGTTGCCAAGGAAAGATTGGCGCCGACAGCGGCGCCACAAAATTTGATTATCGTGGTGTTGAACTGAGTTTGTGAGTTTTCCCCAACAGTCTTGCAAAACGTTGTGAATTGTCGGTTTTAGACAAAAAACCTCGGATATTTATAGGCAATTTTGCAGTATAATAAGAAATTATAAAAACGACTTGAAAAGGACATATTTATAAAGTATACTCAATAACGTGAGATACTAACCGTTTTACGATAAGGAAAGGGATGGATCATATGACTAATGTGCCGGGAATTTTCGGTTCTGACGTGTTCAATGAGTCGGTCATGAGGGAAAGACTCCCCAAGACTACCTACAAACAGCTCAAAAAGACGATAGAAGACGGCGTGCCGCTGGACAAGGATCTTGCAAATGTCGTTGCAAACGCAATGAAGGACTGGGCAGTTGAAAAAGGCTGCACACACTACACTCACTGGTTCCAGCCGATGACAGGTCTTACTGCCGAAAAGCTCGACAGCTTTATCACCCCGACTGATGACGGTCATATAATCATGGAATTCTCGGGCAAGGAGCTTATCAAGGGCGAGCCTGATGCTTCAAGCTTCCCGTCGGGCGGACTCAGAGCCACATTTGAGGCAAGAGGCTACACCGCATGGGATCCGACCTCATACGCTTTCATAAAATCCAATACTCTGTGCATACCGACAGCGTTCTGCTCATACGGCGGCGAGGCACTGGATAAGAAAACTCCTCTGCTGCGTTCGGTAGATGCTATCAACAAGTCTGCACTGAGAGTGCTCAAGCTGTTCGGCTCAGATGCAACAAGAGTTATCGCAAACGCAGGTCCCGAGCAGGAGTATTTCCTAATCGACAGAGAGATGTATTCTCACAGAAAAGACCTTATCTTTGCAGGCAGGACTCTTTTCGGCGCACCGGCACCAAAGGGTCAGGAGCTTGATGACCACTATTTCGGAACTATCAAGACAAGAGTTGCCGCATACATGAAGGACCTTGACGAGCAGCTGTGGAGACTGGGCATCTATGCCAAGACCAAGCACAACGAGGTCGCACCTGCTCAGCACGAGCTTGCTCCTATCTATAACACGGTAAACATTGCTACCGACCACAACCAGCTGACAATGGAGATAATGAAGCGTACTGCAAGAAAGCACAGCTTCAAGTGCCTGCTGCACGAAAAGCCTTTTGAGGGCATCAACGGCTCGGGCAAGCACAACAACTGGTCGCTGGCAACAAACACAGGCGTAAATCTTCTCGAGCCGGGCAAAACGCCTGCCGAGAACGCACAGTTCCTGCTCGTGCTCGCAGCTGTAATAAAGGCTGTGAACAAGCATCAGGATATCCTGCGTGCATCTGTTGCAACAGCAGGCAACGACCACAGACTCGGTGCGAGCGAGGCTCCTCCGGCTATCGTTTCTATCTTCCTCGGCGACGAGCTGACTGACATTCTGCAGTCTATCGTTGAGGGCACAAAGTACGAGGGCAAGAGAGTTGAAATGGAGATCGGCGTTGACGTTCTGCCGCATTTCACAAAGGACACCACCGACAGAAACAGAACTTCCCCGTTCGCTTTCACAGGAAACAAGTTCGAGTTCAGAATGCCCGGATCGAGACTTTCCGTTGCAGGACCGAACACGGTCATCAACACTATCGTTGCAGAAACTTTCGACGAGTTTGCTGACATCCTCGAAAAGGCTGACAACTTCCAGGACGCTCTCGACGACCTTATCAAAAAGACTATCAAGGAAAATTCAAATATAATCTTCAACGGCAACGGCTATGCTGACGAGTGGTGCGCAGAGGCTGAAAAGAGAGGACTGCTCAACCTCAAGACCACACCTGATGCTATCCCTTGCTTTGAGACTCCCGAGAACATCGCACTGTTTGAAAAGTACGGCGTTTACACCGAGACAGAGCTTCATTCGAGAGTTGAGATTCTGCTCGATGAGTATTGCAAGACGCTCTCTATCGAGGCAAACACGATGATAGACATGGCAAAGAAGGATATCCTGCCTGCCGTTGCAACATACATCAAGGAGCTTGCAAAGACTGCGGAGCTTGCAAAGACCTGCGGCGCAGACGTTTCATTTGAAACGGACATGGTAAAGCGCCTGTCGACACTTTCGGCACAGATGTACAAGAAC